>JAYUAM010000426.1:0-10072 GCA_043741295.1 Acidimicrobiia bacterium | reverse complement strand
CAACAGCGACGGCGCCGCATTGCGGAGCTCGTCGTTGCAGTCGAGGCTCACGATCCCTCGGGCATGGCAGGTGCCCGGTGGCCAGCACCCGAACTCGTAGAGCCCGCTCGAACTGCGACCGGCGCTTGGCTGGCAACGTCGGCGCGGCCCAGACCGAGCTGATCCATCCCGCGTCCATCCCGCGCCCACTGATGTTCCGGGTTGTCCTCCGTCGTCCGTGTAGCCCGCTGACCAGGCCCTATGGACAAGGGTGGACGCCGACGGATGCTGCGAGTTTTCTTCCCAAGCCGACGTACTATGAGCTGGTGCTCCTCGACGGGCCAAAGAGCAATGGGCCACACTGAGAGACCGACAACCTTGACCGCAGCTGTTGACCGCAAGGTTCGCTCGCGACCCTACTTGCACCACCGATCTCGCCACGGACCGAGTACGCAGCTACCGCGGTAACTACCATCGGCTACTGCGCGAGGGGCTGACCTGCATCAATAGTCCAACGAGCGGAGGCCCACCCCCTCCGCCAACGACGTGGCGTCTCGCGCCGGGGTGACGGGCTTGGGCCGGTCGCAGCCACCAGCCAACGGTTATCCCGGTAGTATCGGGGGTATGCCGGAACTGACTACCATCAAGGTGTCTACTCGCACGCGCGACGCGCTTCGGCAACTGGCCGAGCGTGAAGGCCTCACGCTCGACGCCCAGCTCGATGTGCTCATTCGGCGGGAGCGGCGCCGGATGATCGGGCGGCAGTTGGCGGGTGCGCCGCTCGATGCGGACGATCGTGCGGTGCTCGACGCCTCGGCCAGCGACGTGGCCGATGCGTGCGGGTGACGTGCTCCGCGTCGACTTCGGCACGCCCGCACGAGGCGAGCCGGGGTACGTCCGTCCGGCCGTCGTCGTGACGTCCAACGATGTCATCGAGTTTCGTCAGACTGCGGTCGTCGTCGTGCCCTGCACCACGACCCGTCGAGGTTGGTTGACCGAGGTCGAGATCGCCGACGTCGGCATCGCACAGGCCCATCTGCCCACGACGATCAGCGTCGATCGGATCGTCGAGACAGGCGACAAGAACGTCGGGCCGGTAGCGCTGCGTCAGATCCGCGAGCTCATCGCCGAGTTGCTGGAGATCTGAACCCGTCGCGTGCGACGCGGCTCGGGCGCATCGCGAGGGATGACGCAAGCGAGACAGAGCGGATCGCGAAGCAAGCGCATCGAGCGGTCGAGGTGATGGCTGGGGAGACCAAGCAACGCATCGAGGACACCGCCCCAAGGCTTCGCCCGCTGCTGCAGCTGGGCCGTCGCCTAACGTGGGCGTCGTTCCACGCGACCGCGCCGCTCGTTGTGAATCCTCCTCAGGGGTCAGCTCGACCGCCGGAGCTCGTCGCCTCGTTTCTCGACCCCACGCAGTCGCCTTCGTCGGTTCAGTTTGGGCTGCAATCGGCCGCGCTGCTGTTCGACGTCGTACGGCGGTTGCCAACCAGCCGGGTCTACCCAATTGCGCGTGGTGAAGCTGCCCGCGTCGAGGAGCTCGGTGGGATCTTCGACGGCGAGAATCGGATCACCGTGCTACCGGCGAACAGCCAGGGCCCGTTGCTCGAGACCGCTCGCGAACTCGAGACCGAGTTGCTCTCGGCGTAAGGCGCCCATCCCGTAGGACCCGGCGAGAGCGCTCGTGCTGTGCCCTCTGTCCCTACCAGCGCAGCGGCCGCACGCCCCTCCGATCACGACGACCACGTGGTCTCGGGCAGCCCGGAGACTTCCATCGTGGCATGCTCGCCCGATGCACACCGATGTCGACGAGTCGTTGATGGGGCTGGCGTTGGCCGAGGCGGCCCGGGCGGTCGAACACGACGACGTACCGGTCGGTGCGGTCCTTGTCGGGCCCGACGGCCGGCTGCTCGCGGCGGCCCACAACGAGCGCGAGCTGCGTCAGGATCCGACGGCCCACGCCGAGGTGCTCGCCCTGCGCGCCGCCGCCGACGCGCTCGGCTCGTGGCACCTCGACGGCTGCACGCTGTACGTCACGTTGGAGCCGTGCGTGATGTGCGCCGGCGCCCTGCTGAACGCCCGTCTCGGCCGGCTCGTGTTCGGTGCCGCCGACCCGAAGGGCGGGGCCACGTCGACGCTCTACAACGTGTGCGCCGACCCGCGCCTGAACCACAACCTGCCGGTCACGCACGGGGTGCTCGCCACCGAGTCGGCGGAGCTGCTGACCGGGTTCTTCGCCGACCGGCGTCCAGCGTGAGCGATGGCTTGCTGCTCACCGCCGCGCCGGACAGCGTGCTGGCGGCCGCTGCTCGCGACTGGCTCGTGGCGGCGTGCGATGCGCACCTCGTCGGCCATTGCGAGCGGAGCTTCCAGTTCGCCGCGGCGATCGCCCGGGCCGAGGACGTGGAGCTCGACCTCGAGGTCCTCTACATCGCCACGATGCTGCACGACCTCGGGCTGTCGCCCACGTGCGTCGGGCCGGCGCGGTTCGAGGCGCGGGGCGCGAACGACGTGCGCCGCTGGCTCCTCTCGCAGGGGATGGAGCGGGCGCGGGCCGAGTCGGTGTGGGACGTGATCGCCCTCCACGCCACCGGCGAGCTGGCGCGCCACAAGAGCGCCGAGACGGCGATCGCCAACCGCGGCATCAGCGTCGACATACGCGGCGTCGTGCCGACGAGTCTGCCGCCCGAGGTGGTGCGGGCGGTGCTCGATGCCCATCCTCGGGCGGGGTTCCCGGCGGCGATGGCGGAACTGCTCGT
Source organism: Acidimicrobiia bacterium (assembly GCA_043741295.1). Lineage (GTDB taxonomy): Bacteria > Actinomycetota > Acidimicrobiia > Acidimicrobiales > Ilumatobacteraceae > JAYUAM01. Next base: position 7,331 of record JAYUAM010000426.1, on the reverse strand, counting down.
GCGCGAAGTGCGGGCCGTTCCCGATGTCGTACGGATGAGCTGGCTCGAGTCGATCGCCGTCCGGCACGTGCCGGGCTACCAGGCGAGCGACTCCGAGCGCGTGCTCCGCTCGTCAGACGCGTTCGTCTGACCGATGCTCGGTTGACGACCGTGACGGCCCCGTTGGATGCGTGCCGGCCCTGTGCCGCGTCGTCGTCGAGATCTCACTGGCCGGACCCGGTCCCGCACCGCTAGCGTGCCCGCCCGGAAGGGTGCCAGAGCGGCCGAATGGGACGGTCTCGAAAACCGTTGACTCTGCAAGGGGTCCGTGGGTTCAAATCCCACCCCTTCCGCTCTTGGGTTTCGCAACAGCTCACGAACTCCGCTGAGGTCCTCCGAGAGCGGCGGACGATCGATGGCCGCGCCACGGGCACCAACCCACTCCGGCCGACAGCGGTCGCCGCTGACGCCCTGGGCGATGCTCACGCCCTCGATCCCGAGACGCCGCTGGGCGCCCTGGTCGTCGATGCCGTCGTGGCGCTGCCGGGCGCGGCCGACCCGCGGTCCGCGTGGCGTAGCTTCGGCGTCGAGCTCGGCAGCGCGAGCGCATCAGCGCTCTGCTACACGCTCCCAGGCGGGGCCGGTGCAACTGTGCAGGCCGCCCGGTCGATGGCCGAGCTGCGCATCACCGGCCGCATGCTCGACCGTGGGGTCGGCCTGGACGTACGACCCGGCGATGTCGTGTCGATCTGCGAGAACCCGTCGATCGTCATGATCGCCGCGGACCGACTGGGCGCCGGCGGCGACGCGGGGTCGGCGAATGGACCGGACCGGTTCGACGGACCGGGGGTCCGACCCCATAGCTGGTTGCCCGCCTACGATCTGCCCCGATGGCGGGGGTGATCGACGACGCGATGGCGGCGCACCCGCTTCCGTCGACGGCCATCGTCGTGGCGACCCTCGTCGGTGCCGCGCTTCTCGTCGTCGTTCGTCCGGTGTGGCTGCTGCTGAACAACGTCGTGACCATCGCCCACGAGGGCGGCCACGCGCTCGTCGGGATCCTGACCGGGCACAGCCTGAAGGGAGTCCGCCTGCATGCGGACAACTCCGGAGTGACGACCCTTGGAGGCGGCCGCGGGCTCGGTTCCGTGCTCACGACCTTCGCCGGCTACCCGGCTCCTTCGCTGGTTGGCTTGGCCGGCGCGTTCGCGCTGGCGCACGGTCGAGTGCTGCTCACGCTCGCCGTCGCCCAGTTCGCCCTCCTCGCGATCCTGTTCAAGGTGCGCAACGTGTTCGGCTTCGTCTCGGTCGTCGCCACCGGGCTGGCGTTGTATGCCGTCACTACGCGCGGATCCGATGGCGCGCAGATGGCCGTCGCCTACGTGCTCACGTGGTTCTTGCTCCTCGCCGCGCCGAAGGATCTCGGTGTACTCGGCAACATCCGGGCGGGCGGGCCAGATGCGTCGTCCGACGTCGCCCAGCTCGCAAAATTGACCTACGTGCCGGCGGTGATCTGGCTCGGACTCATGCTCGCCGTGACGTTCGGCGCGCTCGCCCTTGCCATCTCATGGCTCCTTCTCCGCTGAGTACGGACGCGGTCCGTCAGAGACCGGACCGCAGGGCGTCGACCGGCTCGAGCATCGCCGCCCGCAGCGACGGGTAGGTGCCGGACAGAAGACCGATGACTGCGCCGAGCGCGGGCGCGGTCAGTGGCACCCACTGTTGGAGCACGGGCGTCCACGTGTGGGCGGCAGAGACGATGACCACGGCCAACGTCCCCAGCGCCGCGCCCAGCACCCCGCCGGCGAACCCGAGCGTCGTGCTCTCGAGCAGGAACTGGACGGCGATGTGGCGGCGGGCCGCGCCCAGCGCACGGCGTAGGCCGATCTCACCGACCCGCTCGAGAACCGACACGAGCGTGACGTTGGCGATGCCGATCGCGCCGACGAGCAACGAGACCCCACCGAGCAACAGGAACAGCCGGTCGAGGTCGCGCTGCACCGCGGCCCTCACCCGTCGAGGCTCGGGCGGCGCCGTCACCCGCAGCTGCGTCGGATCGTTCGGCAGGATCGCCAGCGGTGCTTCGGTTGCGATCACCGGCGCCGCGCCGACGTTCGTCTCGAGCTGGACCGTGCCGGGCGCGACGAGCCCGAACTCACGGCGCGCGGTGCCTTCCGGGATGATGATCGCGCTGAGCAAGGACGGCTGCCGTTGTACATCGGCGAGGATTCCGATGACGACGTAGAGACGCTCGCCTATGAAGATCGCCGGTTGGTTGTCGACGCGCCCGACGTGCAGCCGTTCGGCCACGTTCGGGCCGAGGACGGCGACCCGATCGGCACGGTCGGAGTGTCCGGCATCCGGCACGCGACCCGTGGCCAGCGTGGCGCGCACGGCGGCGTAGAGCCCAGGCGACGCCGTCTTCACGGCGAGTTGGAACTGCGTCTGACCCTGCGGGTCGTTCAGCGGCACGGCACGAACGAGTTGGCCGCGAAGGTCGACATCGCTCAGCGTTCCGGCGGCCGTGACGCCGTTCAGCCGCATGGCCCGCGCTTCGGAGTCCCACGGCAGCGACGCTGTCGCCACGCCGGTGCGACCGCTCTTGGAGGCAACGACGACGTCGGTGGCGGCGAGTTCGTCGAACCGCCCGACGATCTGGTTGCCCGCCGTCTGCGACAGCCCGAGCGTCGCCACGAGAGCGGCGATGCCGATGACCGTCCCGAGCACCGTGAGCGCCGCCCGTCCCGGTCGGACCGAAAGGCTGGCGACGCCGTCCGAGAGCAGATCGAGGAAGCGGAGCCGCGGTCGCGAATCGCGGCGGCGGCGCGTCGCATGCATCACCGGCTCGACTCGCTCAGTCGACCGTCGACGATCCGGACCTGCCGGCTGGCGCGGGCGGCGACATCATCGTCATGCGAGATCACGACCAGGGTCATGCCGTCGCGCGCGAGGTCGGCGAAGAGGTCGAGGATGTTCGCCGCACTCTCGGTGTCGAGGTTGCCCGTCGGTTCGTCGCACAGCAGCACGCTCGGCTCCCCGAGCACCGCCCGGGCGATGGCCACCCGCTGGCGCTGGCCGCCCGACAGTCGGGTCGGCACGAACCCGGCGCGGTCGGCGAGCCCTACTCGGTCGAGTGCGTCGAGCGCGCGCCGTCGCCGGCCTTTCCTCGGGTGACCGGTGTACATCTCGGCGAGCATCACGTTGTCGACGACGGTGCGATGGGCGAGCAGATGAAAGGCCTGGAAGACGAAGCCGAGATGGCGCGCCCGCAGACCGGCCCGCGCCAGATCGTTCAGCTTCGAGACGTCGACGCCATCGAGCAGGTAGGTGCCTGCATCGTGACGGTCGAGGAGGCCGATGACGTTGAGCAGGGTCGACTTGCCCGAGCCGGACGGCCCGAGGATCGACAGCCAGTCTCCGGATCGAACGGTGAGGTCGACGTCGTGGAGCGCGACGACCGGTGGGTCGGTTCCGAACACCCGGCGAACCCCACTGAGCTCCAAGACCGCTGCCGTCATCGCTGCGTTCATCGTGGAGACCCGTGGTTCGTCACGGCTTGACGACCTTGTCGAGCAGACCGGCGTTCTGTTCGCGGAACGTCACCTCGTACTCGGCGCGCACGCCATCCTCCACCTTCTGGATGTGCCTCCGTTCGCAGTCCTTGTCGGCGGCGACCATCGCCACCTCGTCGTGCTGCAGCGTCGCCAGCGCGGCCCCGTCGTAGTCGGCCCTTCTGTCGTTCGCCGGGCCGACGATCGCGTCGAGACGCTTCTGGAGCACGACGTCCACGTCATCGGGCCGAGGCAGGTCGTAGCCCGCGCTGCGCATGCACTCGGACCACTTCGCCACGGCCTTCTGCAACCGTGGGTCGGCGACGATGCGCTGGTCGAGCTCGTCGAGCTTGGCTGCGAGGTTCTGCAACACGTCGGGCCCACCGAAGGCCGCCTCGGTCGCAAGACGCGTGCAACCACCGAGTCGGCTGTAGTCGCCGGTATCGGCGGCGATGGCGAACGTCGCGTCGGCGAACTCGCCCGACAGTGCACGGGCATACGCCGCCTGGTCGACGGCGCTCAGACGGTTCCGGATGGCGGTGTTCGGGTCGGCCGGCAGGTTCCGGCGTTGCTCGTACAACGTCGTGATGCCGTAGCCGTAGACCTTCTCGAAGTCGTCGGCGTTGAACCCGCTCTGACCGGTGAGGCCGGTTCGTTGGGCGACCGGATCGGCGGGGACGTACTCGAACCCCTGCGCCTTCATGCAGTCACGGATGAGGTCCTCGATCTTGACCTGGCGGGCGATGATGCCCTGTTGGTCGAGGCCGATCTGATCCTCCACCTTGGCGGTCGTCGACGCCTTACCGCACGCCGAACCGACAAGGATCACCAGCGTCGCCGACACCGCCATTGCGACGAGCGACCTACCTCGGGCACCCATCGTCTAGCCACCTCCCGTCGAGGTCGTCGAAGGTCCAGACGCGCTGGCCGTCGAGGTGGTCGAACCGGTGGCGGCGCTGGTGTTCGAGCCGACCGAGGTCTTCGTCGAGAGCGAACCCCCGGTCCGCTCGCCGACCACCACGAGGTCACCCACGCGCAGATTGCCCGTCGACACCGTGACGGCGACGAAGCCTCCCGCCGACAGACCGGGCGTCACCGTCACATAAGACGTGGTCCTGTCGGGGGCCTGAACCTGCACGCGCGACGCCCCGTCGGCGGCGACGGACAGGGCGGACACCGGGACCGACAGCACCGCGCCTGCAGTGCTGTTGACAGTGACGCTCATGACGACCGATGCGCCGACGAGCGACGTCGGTGCATCGTTCGGCGCCACCGCAACGTGGAACCGTTGCGGTTCGGCGCCGTCGGTGCCCGGCGACGTCGCCAACGCCGTCACCGTGCCGGTGAGCTTGATGCCGAGATCGGCATCGCTGATCGCCACGGCCGCGCCCACTCGCACGAGCCGCGCATCGTCCAGGCTGAGCGCGCCGTCGACCGCGAGACGCGAGTTCGTGACGGTGATGAACGGACCGGCGAGCGGATCGCCTGCGGTGAGCTTGACGATGTCGACCCGCACAGGCAGGTCGGGGAGGAAGACGACCTCGTCGGCCGGCACCTGGACACCGAGCCGAGCGGTGAGCTGATCCAGCGCGCCGGCGGCCGGGCGATGCCCATAGAGATCGAGCTTGTGCTCGGCGGCGTCCACCGCCTGCTGGCTGCGCACGACCTCGGCATCGGCGACAGCGAGCTCTGAGGCTGCCTCCGTGGACGCGGCATCGGGCTGCGTTGCCGCCGCGGCGACTGCGTTCAGCCCGCCCTGCGCCGCAGCGAGATCCGTGCGTGCCGTCGCCACCGCGCGAGTGGCCTGTTTCGCCGCCGCCAACGCCGTCGCCAGTTCCAGCTTCGTCGGTACGACCGGGACGCCGGCGCCGGCCTCGTCGACCGCGGTCTTGGCCAGACCCTCCGCATCGAGTGCCGCGTCGAGTGCCGCCGTACGGGTGGCGATGTCGGCGACGGCGACGAGGCGCTCGTGTTCGCTCTTGGCCGCCGACGCGGCGTCGCCCGCAGCGGCTGCCGCGATGGCGCGCGCCGCTCGGTCGGCTCGATCGTGAGCGTTGGCGAGCAGGCCCCTGGCGGCATCGACGGCCTCGTGTTGGCCCGCCAAATCGGTGCGGGCGGTGAAGTCATCGGCCTGGGCCGCGCGCATGGCCTGGGTCTGCTCGTCCGTCGGACCGAACGGTGTCCATCCGGCGCCGGCGTACATCGCCGACACCGCCGCGCTCGTTCGGCCGTCGTAGGTTCCGTCGGCCGGTCCGGGGTCGAAGCCGAGGCGGAGCAGCGCCTGCTCCAGTTGCTCAACGTCGGCCCCGTTGGCGCCGGGCCCGAGATCGCGGTAGCCGGGCCGGTCGCCGCGGAGCACGAAGACGGGCCGGCCCGATACGGCCATGACCACGCCGCCCTCGGCGAGATCGGCACCCCTGGTCGATGCCACCGTGACGATGTCCTGGGCCTTCTTCAGGCCCGACGTCGCCAGGGTCACCGCGCGGGCTGCGCCGTAGCGGACCGTGCCGCGCACCACGACCTCGCTCGCCAACGTTCGCTGCTCGACCGGGGCGACGATGACTGAAGCCGGCGGTGGCGCGGTCCTCGCCGCAACCTCCGAGGGCGACGTGATCTGCCGGCCGCCGATCCAACCGGCGCCGGCGGCGGCGATCACCAAGCCGAACCCAGCCCCGACCACCGCGTTGCGTCCCATCGCTCACCTCCGTCAACCCGAGCGCATCCATTGGGTGGCTCCGATCGACGGTACGAAACCGGGGCTGACCCTGCGCTGAACGGCATGGTCGGTGCGCCATCGGCGATCCGGGCACGCGGGCAACGGGGTCGCGCCCGCCGCCGGACCGGTGCTACACGTCGGCCGGCAGCAGCTTGGTTCGGAACAGATCGAGCACGGTGTCGAGCGCTTCACGGGTCGGTTCTCCCGGCTCGTCGATGAGGTCGCCGGTGAGCACCGAGTGGCGGTGTCCGAGCGGTCCGTTCGGGTTCCCGTCCGACTGTTCGAGCTCGATCGACACGAACCCGTCGCCCAACCGCTGGCGCAACATCGCGAAGCGATCGCCCGGCACGAACGGGTCACCCTTGAACCGCATCCCGATCACCCGCAACGACTCGGCCGCACAGCGACCGGCGACGCGCGCCAGGTCGGCCTCGCTCGTGTCGATGCCCGCCTTGTGTCGCTTCGAGACCGGGAACGGCAGCGACGGTTGCGAGAGAACGGGGGCGAGGACGATGTCGTCGACGGCCATCGCCAGTGCGAAGCCGCCGGTGAAGCACATGCCGACGACGCCGACTCCCGGTCCTCCACACCGCTCGTGCTCGGAGCGGGCGAGGGCGCGCAACCAGTCGACTACCGGCGACGAGCGGCCCACCGCGAACGCCGTGAAGTCGCGGCTGATGCAGGTCCTCAGCATCGTGCCCGCCCCCCGCAGCGTTCCGACGAACTTGTTGCCGGCGACCGGGTCGCGGCCCGCGGTGCCGAAGAGGTCGGGGAGCACCACCGTGCAGCCGAGCGCCACGACCCGGTCGGCGAAGCCGAGCACCATCGGCGAGATGCCGGGCATCTCCGTGATCACGATGACCGCCGGGCCGGTCCCCTTGCGGAACACACGGAAGGTGGCACCGTCGGCCGAGTAGTCACCGGCGGCGAACGTCGCCAGATCGCCGAGTGGGGCCCTCGTCGTCGCGCGCTGCCCGTCGGTCATCGGCCGACGCTACCCCCGCCGCGCGACGCTGAATCGCGCCGGACCGCGCGGTGCAGGCGAGGTGTACCGTCGAACCATGGTGGCACCTCGCGTGTTCATC
>JAYUAM010000425.1:0-1743 GCA_043741295.1 Acidimicrobiia bacterium | reverse complement strand
CGAGCCAGTCGTACACGGCGGCGTTGTCCACGCCGACGAGTCGATTGCGTAGCCCGTCGTGCGTGCCGACCGCCGGTTGCGAGCTGTCGGAACGGAGCCTCGTCACGACCTGCCGCATCACGTGCGATCGGCCGCTTCCCGTGAGCCCCTCGAGCACGATGGTGCCGGGCGGCTTGCGCAGCGCGAAGTCCAGGAGTTGGTCACAGACGGGGCCGACGAGGTTGTGCTCCAGGATCGTCGACCACATCTCGAACGTCTTGCGCGGGCGCACGCCCACTCGACGGAGCGCGCCGGCCAGGCGTGTGAAGTCCTCCGAGTCGGGCACCTCCTTGATGATCAGGAACTGCGTCTCGGCGATCGACTTGAACTCGGCGGGCCATTCCTTGCTCAGCTCGGCCTGGCCTTTCGAGCCGAGGGCCACCGGCAGGATCGGGCGGCGCGAGCGGATCGCGGCGCGCAGTTCGGTCGATACCCAGTCGTCGACCTCCGGGCGCGGTGCATCGCCCTCGCCGACGAGCAGCAACACCACCTTCGTGCGCCGCAACGCGTCCTCGAGCTGGCGGTTGAACGACTCGCCAGCGAACAGTCCGCGCGCGTCCCGGAAGATCTGGTAGCCGGCGTAGCCCTGCTCGCGCAGGCCGGCTTCGACGACCGCCGCGGCAACCTCGCGACGGCGCCGGTACGAGATGAAGATCTCACCTGCCATGGCCCGTGCCTCCTACGCTCCGACTGGTCGCCCCGTCCAGAACAGAGAGGAGCAGCGCCAGCGCGCGATACCTCATTCTGATCGGCGGCGTCGCCGCGCGGTCGCGGAGAAGAGCGTCACCGATGTGGTCGCCTCTCGAAGTGGGGCGCGGCGTCGACGGTCAGACCGGGCGCCGCGGGCCGCGCGGGGCGTTCAGCCGGCGACGGTGATCACGACGCCGCGGTCACCGTAGGGAATCCGCTTGCGCTTGGCGATGCCACCGATCGTGTTGAGCACCTTCGTGATCTTGGTCATGAACCCGTACTTCGCCACGATCTTCACGCGGATCGCGTCGAGCTCGGAGCCCGTCACCAGACGCGCGGTCGCGTCGGTCGGGCTGGTGCCCGCCTTCACGCGGCCGCGCGCGTCGCACGGTTGCACCGTGACCCGATCGGTGTGGGCGAGCCGCTTCGCCTTGCCCGAGCCCGAGCTCGTCCAGAATCCGAATGTTCCGCCGTCCAGTGCCGCCACCCAGACGGGCGACGGCACCGGCGTGCCGTTTCGGCGGAAGGTGGTGAGCAGGAGGTACTTCTCGTCGGCCAGTGCCATGGGCCCGACCGTACCGCGCCCACGACGGGGCCTCGCGCGGGCTACGGCTGCTGCTTCAGCCCGTTGTCGATCACGCTCTTGGCGATGTCGAGACCGAGCTTCACGCCGCCGATGTTCTTGCTCAGATCGGGGTCGCCGTTCGGCTTCACGGCGAAGGCATCGAACACCCAGTGCACGCCGAGGAACACGCGGCTCCGACCGTTCTCGACGATCATCTGCCAGAGACCGTCAGGGAAGGCCCGGTTGTGCTTCGGTCGCACGACGCCGTGGTTGTCCACCGTCTTCCCGTTGCACTCGTCCGACACGAGACCGCCGCTGAAGAACGGGTCCGGCCCGTTCGCCCGGTGGGTTCCCGAGTTGAGGATCTGCTCGAGGTAGTGACGGGCGACGCCGAAGGCCGCGCCGCCGAACGTGGCGTGACCCGACGGGTAGGCGGGGAACGGCGGGGT
>JAYUAM010000424.1:0-1745 GCA_043741295.1 Acidimicrobiia bacterium | reverse complement strand
CGCCGATGATCACGAAGCGAAGAGGCACGCGCGAAGGCTAGTGGCCACCGGTCGGTCACAGCGGCGGGCGGCCACCCACGGAATGGACCAGCGGACCGAGCCGAACCTCGGTCGGACGGCGGGCGGCCACCCACCGAACAGACCGGCGGCGCCTACGGCCGGCCGAGTAGCGTCGTGCGATCGTGAGCGAGCCGAACGCCGACCTTGTGGTCCCCGACATCGATCCCGAGCGTGCGGAAGACGACGCCGTTGGCGGGCTGGAGGCGATCAAAGCGGCCCGACTCGACAAGATCGCCCGGCTCCGCAGCGACGGCACCGAGGCCTATCCCTACCGCTTCGACCGCACGCACTCGCTGGCCGAGCTGCGCGTCGCCCACAACGAGATCGAGGCGGGCGCCGAGACCGACGAGCGGGTCAGCGTCGCCGGGCGGATCATGCTGGTGCGCGGCCAGGGCAAGCTGCGCTTCGCCAACATCGCCGACCGTGATGGCACCGTGCAGCTGTTCGTCTCGAAGGGTGTCATCGGCGACGAGGGGTTCGCCGCGTTCGGCGATCTCGACCTGGGCGATTGGGTCGGCGTCGACGGCACGGTGATGACCACCAAGACCGGCGAGCTCTCGGTCAAGGTCGACAAGGCAATGTTGCTCGCGAAGGCCGTGCGCCCGATGCCCGACAAGTGGCGCGGGCTCACCGACGTGGACACCCGCTTCCGCCAGCGTTACGCCGACCTCATCGTCAACGACGAAGCGCGACGCGCCTTCCGCATCCGTCACGAGATCATCGCCAGCTTCCGCCGCACGTTGCACGAGCACGGCTTCATCGAGGTCGAGACGCCGGTGCTGCACGTGGAGGCCGGTGGCGCCCACGCCCGCCCGTTCGTCACGCACCACAACGCGCTCGACATGCAGCTCTACCTGCGCATCGCCCTCGAACTGCACCTCAAGCGGCTGATCGTCGGGGGGATGGAGCGGGTGTTCGAGATCGGCCGAGTGTTCCGCAACGAGGGCATCTCGACCCGTCACAACCCCGAGTTCACGATGATGGAGCTGTACCAGGCGTTCGCCGACTACAGCGACGTGATGGCGATCACCGAGACCCTCATCCGTACCGCGGCGCAGGACGCGCTCGGCACCACGATCGTCACGGTCGAGGCACGCGACGGCACGCGGGCCACGGTCGACCTCGCCGACCCGTGGCCACGATTGCGGATGATCGACGCCGTCGAAGCGAAGCTCGGCGTGCCAGTGCACCCCTCGATGCCGCTCGCCGACGCCCGCAAGCTCGCCGAAGCGAACGGTGTGAAGGTGCAGCCGTTCTGGGGTGCCGGCAAGATCATCGAGGAGCTCTTCGAGGCGGTCGCCGAATCCGAGCTGGTGCGCCCTACGTTCGTCACCGGCCACCCGGTGGAGATCAGCCCGCTGGCCCGCACCGACCGCAACGACCCACACCTCACCGAACGCTTCGAGCTCTTCGTCGGCGCCCGCGAACTCGCCAACGGCTACTCCGAGCTGAACGACCCCGTCGTGCAGCGCATGCGGTTCGAGGACGAGCAGAAGTCGAAGGACGCCGGCGACGCCGAGGCCGGCACGGTGGACGAGGACTACCTGCGCGCCCTCGAGTACGGCATGCCCCCCACCGGCGGCCTCGGCATCGGCATGGACCGCGTCGCGATGCTGTTGGCGGGAGTCACCTCGATCAAAGAAGTCATCCTCTTCCCGACCCTGCGCACCGAGACCTTCTAGATC
>JAYUAM010000423.1:0-1746 GCA_043741295.1 Acidimicrobiia bacterium | reverse complement strand
TTGCGGGCACCGGCGATGAGCGGTTGGCTGAAGCCGTCGGCGAAGCCGAAGTGCTCGCGGTGGTTGCCGTGCATCGCCGCCTCGATGTGGTGCACGAGATGGAGTCCCTTGTCGTGCAGGCGTGCGTGCCATCGCGCCGCTTCGGCGTCAACCTCGTGGACGTGGCGCCCCTGGATCCAGAGCAGGATGTTGGCGTCGAACTCCTCGAAGCCGGGGAGCCAGTGATCGGGATGGCTCGCTCCCGCGTCCCCGAGCACGTCGGCCCGGCTCGCCATGCCGCCGGCGAACGCTGGGCCGAGGCCGTCGACGAACTCGGGGTCGACGCCGAGCCGCAGCAGACCGTTGCCGGAGATGCCGATCGTTGCGGCGAGATCGGGTTTGTGCGGACCGTGCACCGGCCAGCGGGGCACGAGCGCGATGGCGTCGGCCAGCAGCCGACGGCCGGCCGCTGCGTCGTCGATGCAGACCACGAGGTGGTGGGCGTACCGGAACCCGAGAGCATCGAGAACATCGGCCTGCACGTCGCCGCGATCACGGGGACCGAGCACGCCCGTCGGCCGCCTCATCCCGATGCCCCGCCTCATCCCGATGCCCCGTCTCCCGGCGACACGTCTCCCGGCAGCAGCGCGAGGCGGGCCCGCAGGCCAGCGACGTCGAAGCCGGGAGCATCGGCCACCAGCGCGACGAGGACAGCGCGCAGCGCGAGCGCCCGGCGGATGTCGGCGAGCGATCCCCGGTAGGTGGAGAACGTGATCAGACCCTTGTGCAGGTGGCGCCGCAGGAATGCGGTGATCTCGGCCGCCGACGCCGACGCCGACGGATCGGCGGGGAAGCCGACGCAGCGACCGAACACCGCGGCCATCCGATCGCCGAACGACGTCACCAGCGCGGCGACGAACGGTTCGAGCTCACCCTCGTACGCTGCGCTGAACAGCAGGTAGGCGACGGGCGGCCGGGGGCGGATGCGCCAGTTGCGCCGAGCGTCGCCGGGCAGGCCGTCGAGCACGACGAGGCGAGCGTGGCGCACCATCGGCATCCCCGCGAACGGTCCCGGCGATCCGAGCGAACCGAGAACCATCTGCAACGACGCCGCCTCGGCCGGCTCGACCTCGAAGACCGCGGTGAGATGCCTGGTGACCCCGGTGCGGTCGGCCGGCACCGCCCGGGTGATCACAGGCACGCCTGCACCTCGCCGAAGAAGGCGTGGCACCGGGCGACGAACGCATCGTCGTCTGGCTCGGCGAGCAACCCCGCACGCTCACGGTCCCACACCGGCGCCGCGGCCAGGGCGGTGACGATCGTCGAGGTCGCGGCGTCCGGAAAGGCGGCGTAGGCGTGACCGTGGTTCGACTCACGTCCGCGCACGAAGTCCTCGAAGCCCTCGGTAGGGATCAGGCCGGGATAGCCGACGGACATCGCCCAGACCGACCGCATGCGCCAGGTGACCGTCTCGGCGAACGTGTCGATGTAGCGCAACAGATCGCCGTCGAAGTCGCCGAGGAACACAAGATGGGTGCCGACCCGACGGCCAGCCACCTTGTTGACGAGCACCCAGCGGGCGACGTGGATCTTGCGCAACGGGTACAAGGGTGCAGTCACGAACGGCACGCGCCGGGCTACGCCGAACAGGAGCCGTGCCGCGACGGCGCCGCCGAATCGGAGCTTCGTCGGGAACGTGAGCACGGAGATCCGCCCCGTCCCCGTCGTCACCGGCCCGGTCCCGGGCCGACGGGCGCACCGGGTCCG
>JAYUAM010000422.1:0-4349 GCA_043741295.1 Acidimicrobiia bacterium | reverse complement strand
TCGAGGGGTCGTGCTCGCGGATGCCGACGACCGGCCGCCAGAAGTTGTGCCGGTACTTCTCCCGCCACGCCAGGATCCCCGCGTCGGCCATCGCCGCGTTCACGAGCGCGAACAGCCTTGCCTGTTGCGCGACGGTCAACGCCGGCGTGGTTCGGGCGACCAGCTCGCGGATCACCTGGTTGTAGAAACGTGGCGGCGTGCCGAGACCCTTCGCGCCGTCATAGGCCCAGAAGATGCCCATCATCGTCTCGTCGGTCGTTCGCTGCGATGCCAGACCGACGGTTCCCGCGAGCTCGGGGGCGATGCCCTTCGCGCGCACCTCGCGCAGCGCCTTCAGGTAGGCCGGGGCAGTTCCGCCGCTGTACGGCGGTGCATCGAGGGCGAGCGCATTGCTGGCGGCGAACGTGTGGGCGCCGCCGTAGTACGCACCGTGGGTCTTCTGCATGTCGGGCTTCGGCAGGGCGAACTTGGCCGACTGCGGATCGGGCCGGTGGTCCGGCTTGGGGGCGATCTCGGCGAGCGGTGTGTCGCCCACGATCGGATCCTGTGACCGGAGTTGGATGATGCGGTCCGCGACGCGCCGCCCGAAGCCGAGGCCGTTGGCGACGTTCGGTCCACTGCCGAGCCCGGCAGCGGCGAGCGCGGCATCGAACATCTCGCGCTGGCGCGGGTACAGCACCGAGAGGGCCCGGTGCGCCGCACCGGCGACGGCAGCCGGCAGGTCAGCAGCGCCGACGAGGGTCACCTGGCTCGCCGGGAGCAGATAGTGCTCGAGTCCGGCAGGGTTGCCCGATGCCGTCGCGAATGCCTCGTACATAGCGAGGTGGACGATGCCGAGCGCACGCGAGCTGAGCGTCGGGCCACCCTGCTCGGGCGACAACGGCGGGTCGACGCTGAAGTCGGCCTGGTTGGCCTTCAGCGCGATGTCGTTCCAGTACATGATCGGCACGACGTGACTCCTGAGTTCGGGCATTCGGAGCGACGCGTCGGTGCGTCGATCCGGCGTACAGAGCGTCGGCAGCGCGTGGTGATACACGCCGATCCCGACGCGGGTCGGGTCGGCTCGCGGTCCGCGATCGAGACGTATTTCCGAGGGAACGACGCGCTCAGGTAGTCGAACACATGCCCACGAGGGAGGCCGCGTATGAGCCTGACCGAAGCAGAACACGTCTTTGCCGGGATCCACGAGGATGGCCTCAACGACCTTCTTCGTGCGTTCTTCGCGGCGCGGGGCCACTACCTCCGATACGGCAGCCCGGCCTTCGTGGCGACGACCACGGCGTCGGAGACCACGATGAGCCCGATCCTCTTCCCCGGCGTACCGGGCGGCATCGAATGGGCCGTCGCGTTCTCGCCGCCACGGATCGATCTGTTCAAGCAGACCGACCCTGCGCTCCCGCCCGAGCTCTCGATCGGAGCGAATCAGTTCAGCCTGCGCACTGCAGCGACCCTCTGCATCGCCTGCGACGAACGGGAGCGTCCCCAGGACGATCCGTTCGGTACCCACGGGCAGGGCGGGCCGAAGGTGCATCCGGCCTGCACCGAACTGACGGTCTGGGCCACCGGCCACCTCAACGTTCGCAACTTCGGTGGAGGCTCGGGTGACATCGGCTTCGCCATCGATGCCGTGGAGATCGTGGACATCACCCCGAACAGCCTCGAGTCGATGCTCGAGTGTCTCATCCTGATGATCCTGCGCGGCGCACTGTCCGGCGTTCGACTGCCGTTCACCGCCCTGCGAGCGGGCGCCTTCGACCTGCTCCTCACCCGGGGACCCGAGATCAACGACGACCGCATGAAGCTCTACGGAACGACCTGAAGGAGACATCACTATGGCCGAACTAGTCGCCGCAGTCGATGAGACCGCGGCAAACGTGCTCCTGCAAGATGCGCTGGCAACGCTCATGCTGCCACCGCAGAACGGTTCTTCATCACTGGGCCCGTTCGTCGTCAACTACGGCGCGACCGGGAAGTTGTCCGGTGGCACCGCCGACCTCATTCCACCGGGAACGATCCGCATCTCGGATCTACAACTGGCGTTCAGTCTGTCGCTGGCGATCGGGATCGACCTGGCGAAGGTGATCCCCGAGATCTGCCTTCCGCAGGTGTGCATCGACATCCCGTGCGTCGGCAAGGTGTGCACGCCGAAGATCTGCCTGCCGCGGCCGACGATCACGGTGCCGCTCTCGTTCTCCGATGTCGTGAAGGCGACGGTCGACCTCGGCGTCGACGTGCAACTGATCGGTCCGAACTGGCACGTGGACGCGATCCTTCAGGGCATCCCGAACCTTCAGCTCGGAGCAGCCGCCATCGCACTGCTCGCCGCCATCGACGCGGCGCTGACGGTAGCGCTGCTGGCGATTCCGCTGGTCGGGCTGTTCCTGGCGATCATCGTCAACATCATCCTCGGCCTCATCGCGATCGCCGGAGCGACCGGTCTGCTCGGACCGATTCTCACGCCGTTCCTCGCCGGTCTGCGCATCCCGGTCTACGACCAGCCGAAGCACTTCGAGGCGATCCCCGGGATGGGCGCGATCGACCCGCCGGTGTTCATCGAGCTGGACGCGGTAACGGCGGTGGTGGACGGATCGGGCGGCGAGGACGAACTCGTCGTCAGCATCGACATCTCGTGACGAAGGAGCTTGCAATGAACAGAGTCGACACCTTGGACAGCCGGACCCTGCGCTTCACCGACTGCTACGGGCAGCGGTTCATGAAGTCGGGCCGTTACCGGTACCGCATCACGCCGCCGGGCTGCGCCTGGTTGCCCGGCGATCACGAGTTCGCCGTCGAGGTCGGCGCCCCGTCGGAGAAGATGGTGCAGCACCACGTAGAGGTGCGCGCCGACGGCGCCACCTTTACCGCGGTGCCATCGACGGTGTCGATCGCCGCCGGCGACATGGTCACCTGGAACTGTCCGCAGGCCGATGCCCCTCCGTTCGCCATCAACGGTGACCGAGCGTTCTTCTCGAGCGAGGTCCTGACCAACGAATGCGGTTACAGCCACGTCTTCTCGGCACCGGGCAGGTATGAATGGGTAGACGCCGGCGGGAGCGGCACCTGCGGCGTCGTCGAGGTCGCCGATCCGAAGGCGACGACCGGCGCCGAGTGCCGGCGGTGGATGGAGACGCTGGCGAAGGGCACGCTCGTCATGATCAACGACGGCCGGGCCGAGCCCGAGGCGGTGAAGATCACCCTCGGCCAGACCGTGTTCTTCGCCGTCGTCACCGGACCAGGGGTGACCGTCACCGATCGGCGTCTCGTCGGTGGCGGCGCCGAGCCGAAGACGGCAAGCGCCCCACGGACCGCACCGGGCGCGGCGCCTCGGGCCAGCAAGGCGAAGGCGAAGCCTCGGAAGTAGCCCCTGCACGCCCTCGCATCCGTTGGTGCCGCCAGCCTCGTCAGTGGTCGCGCAACAGCTCGATCGCCGGGTGCCGGGCGTCGGTGACTGCTCGGCGCGCCGCAACCACCACGGCAACGAGCGATGCGACGAGCACGAGACCGAGGTAGGCCCACGGCACGGCGAGGTTCGTCGGCGGCGGGTCGAACACACCGGTGAGCACCTTCACGATCATGTGGGTGATCGCCCAGCCACCGACGGCTCCGACGGCCAGGCCGCCCGCCGCCACGAAGGCCGCTTCGGTCCACACGAACGACGCGAGTTGGCGACGATTCGCACCGAGCGCGGCGGCGATGGCGAACGTGCGGCGGCGCTCGTGCAGACCGAGCCAGAGCACGAGCCCGGTGGCGGCGGCGGCGAGCACCAGCGCGAAGCCCAACTCGACGCGGGTGAGCCCGGCGAGCTCGACCGAGGTGAGGCTCGCGCCGATCTTGCGACGCTTGCCGGCGATGTCGTTCACGGTCGCCGTCGTGCCGACGAGCGCCTGCACCCGCTTGGCGACCGCCGTGGTGTTGCCGTGGTGCGTATCGATGAGGAACGACCCGACGGTCGCCGAGCCGGTTCGAGCGGCGACGTAGGACGCATTGGCGACGATGAAGCTGTCGGACGGCGCCGACGGGAACTTCTTGACGATCCCGACGTAGGTGAACGGCACCTCGGTGTACTGCTTCGTCCGCCCGTCCTGGAGCCGAAGGCGGATCGCGTCACCGCGCTTCAACTGGTAGTCACGAGCCGTCTCGAGCGAGACGAGCGCGGCGTCGGCGCGAGCGGCGAGGCGGCCCATCAGCTGTCGCGCGGTCCCGCCCTGGAAGTAGGCGTCCTGCAACTTCGTGGCGTCGACGATCGTCGCTGGGTCGATGCCGTAGAGGTCCTGCAGGTCGTTGCCGACGTAGGCGAAGCGGTGCTGCAACGCGGTCACACCGACCACCCCGGGTACCGCCGCCAACGC
>JAYUAM010000421.1:0-4350 GCA_043741295.1 Acidimicrobiia bacterium | reverse complement strand
GAGCCGGCGGGCGCAGCACCACAAGGTCGGCGCGCCGTCCCACCGTGATCGAGCCGACCACCTCGCCGAGCCCGACGGCGGCGGCCCCCGCGCTGGTGGCCAGCGCCAGCGCGTCGGCGGCGGTGCCGACCGTGGGGTCCTCGGCACGATCGCGCACGAGCCCGGCGAGCAGCGCGGCGGCGCCGAGCACGTCGATGCGGTCCCCGGCGTTCTCGCTGTCACAGCCCAACGCCAACCGTCCACCGCGCGCCAGGAGCTCGCCGTAGCGACCACCGGTCGTGACGCCCTGGGCGAGGCGCAGGTAGGCCCACGGGCACGCGGCCACCGCGGTCTGGGTGGCCACGAGCGCGTCGAGTTCGCCGTCGTCGATGTGCACGGCGTGGGCCACGAGCACGTGATCGCCGAGCACGCCGAGGCCGCGCAGATGCACGAGAGGGCGCCGGCCAGTGCGAGCCACGTACGCCGCGCCGTCGCGTCGGTCGGGCGAGAGGTGGAACGTGAGCGCCGCGCCACGCTCGCGGGCGAGGACCGACGCCGCCACGACCAGCTCGTCGCTCATCAGATCGTGACCGACGAGGGCGACCTGGGCGTGCACGAGATCGGTGGGCGACGCACCGAGCTCGTCGAGCAGTGCGCGCTGGCGCTCGATGACGTCGTGCACCGATGCGGTCTGTGGCAGGCCCGGCGCGTCGGAACCCCACCGGCCGACGCGGGCGCGGATGCCGGCGGCCCGGCAGGCGGCGGCGACGGCCGACGGATGGGCCACGGTTCCGGCGTCGATCACCGTGGTGACGCCGGCGGCGAGTGCTTCGGCGGCGGCGAGGGTGGCGGCCAGCGAGTCATCCTCGGCCGTGAGCGCGGCATGCAACGGGACGGCCCATCGCATGATCGCCGCGTCGGCCGACAGGTGGTCGGGTATCGAGGCGCGCACGAGACGGTCGCCGGTGAGGTGCTGATGGGCGTCGACGAACCCGGGGGAGACGATGTGCCCAGGGCCGCCCAACTCGGGCGTGCGCGGCCAGCGCGCCCGCAGCGCGTCGAGCGCGCCGACGGCCACGACGGCGCCGTCGCCGACCGCGACCGCACCCTGCCGGTAACGCCTCCGGGCGGTGTCCATCGTGAGCACGTCACCGACCACGAGTAGTTCGACGCGCTCCGGTACCACGGGCACGTCGGGCGCGTCGGGCACGTCGGGCGCGTCGGGCACGGCCGCTGACGATACCGGGCACCTACGCTTGGTCCATGGTGCGACACGCCGGACGGCTGACGGCGAAGTGACGCGATGACCTCGTTCGTCGCCGCGCCCGCGTTGCGTCACCAGTTCTTTGCGGTCGCCCGCTCGGTCGATGTCGCGCCGGGACCGATCGGCGTCACGCTGCTCGGCACTCCGGTCGTTCTGTTCCGCGACGCCGTGGGCACGGTCGGCGCGCTGCCCGACCGCTGCCCGCACCGCGAGATGCCCCTCTCCAGAGGGCTCGTCGGTGTGTTCGGCAACCTCGTCTGCGGCTACCACGGGTGGGCCTACGCCAGCGACGGCGCCTGTATGAGCATCCCGTCATCGCACGCCACGGCGACGCCGGCCCAGGCGCGCCTGCGACCGTTCGCGGTGCGCGAGCGCTACGGCCTGGTTTGGGTCGCGCTCGACGATCCGGTGGCCGAGCCGCCCGCCGTCTCACAGGACGACGACCCGGGCTTCCGTCGCGTCGTCGCCCCGACTGAGCACTGGGCGTGCGCGGCGACGCGCATGGTCGACAACTTCTGCGACATCGCCCACTTCCCGTTCGTGCACGCCGGCACGTTAGGCGCCGGTTCGCCCGAACAGGTGCCCGGCTTCGCCATCGAAGTGCTCGACGCCAACTTCCGCGGGTATCGCTACGACGTCGACGTGGCCAACCCGGAGGCGGCCCGCATCGCCAGCGGGCAGGACGCGGGCACGGTGCGGCGCCACATGACGACGGGCTTCGCCCTGCCGACCACCGTGCGCTCGACCATCCGCTACGAACCCGACGCCCATGGTCACGTGCTCGAGCACGTGCTGCTGTTGTGCTCTACGCCGGTGTCGGACGAGCGCTCGCTGTTCACGTTCGTCGTGTGGCGCAACGACGGGTCGACGTTGCCCGACGAGGAGGTCATCGCGTTCGACCGGGCCGTCGGAGCGGAGGACAAGGTTGCGCTGGAGCAGGTGCCCGGCACCCTCCCGCTGGAGTCCGACCCGCTCGCGGCGAACGCCCTGGTCAGCGTGCAGGCCGACCGCTGTTCGGTGGCCTGGCGGCGGGCCTTCGCCGCCCTCGTCACTGGCACTGCCGACGACGCGGTCGCATAGCGTGGCCAACGTGTCCGAGACCGTCGTCGAGATCGCCCACGAGGCCACGCCGGAGCTGTTGGCGGCGTTGCACCACCTCATCCCGCAGCTGTCGTCGTCGGCGGCGCCGATCACGATGGCCGAGCTGAGCGAGATCGTGACGTCGCCGGCGACCGTGCTGCTCGTCGCTCGCAACGAGGGTCGCGTCGTCGGTTCGTTGACCCTGGCCACGTTCCGCATCCCGACCGGCGTGCGGGCGTGGATCGAGGATGTCGTGGTCGACGATGCGGCCCGAGGACTCGGTGCCGGCGCAGCATTGAACCGCGCGGCCATCGCCGTCGCCGAGGAGCGTGGCGCCCGCACCGTGGAGCTGACGTCGCGCCCATCGCGCGTCGCCGCCAATCGGCTCTACCTGAAGCTCGGCTTCAAGACTCGCGAAACGAACATCTACCGCTATCAAGGCTGACGGGGGCCCCATGCTGCGTTGCCGAGTTCCTTCCGGTTCTCCTTCCGGTTCCCATCGCACGGATCGTGTGCCGCCGCCGGTGAAGGCGCGTGGCAGGGGGCGCGCGGTGCTCGCATCGCTCGCGCTGCTCGCCGCGTCGTCGGCGATCGTCGTCGGTGCGGGCGCTCTGCCAGCCGGTGCGGTCGTCACCGGTCCGGGCACGAACGTGACCTCGGTCGTGCCCGCCCGCCTGCTCGACACGCGCCCCAACGAGAAGACGACCGATGGCATCGCGCTGGGGGGCGGCAAGATCGCCGCCGCCGGGGTCGTCGAGCTACAGGTCACCGGGCGCGGCGGTGTACCGGTCGATCGGGTGGGAGCCGTGGTGCTCAACGTCACGGTCACGGAGCCGGTCGCCGCCGGCTACGCCACGGTGTTCCCCACAGGCGCCGCGCAACCGCGCGCCTCGAACCTCAACTACGTCACCGGGCAGACCGTGGCGAACCTGGTCGTCGCCAAGGTCGGCACGGGTGGCAAGGTGTCGATCTTCACGCAGTCGAGCGCGCACCTCGTGGCCGACGTCACCGGGTACGTGCTCGACCAGCCGGGCTTCGCCCCGGTGGTCCCGGCCCGCCTGCTCGACACCCGGGCCGACGGTGAGACGATCGACGGCAAGGAGCAGCGCGCCGGTGCGGCCGCTGCCGGCGCGACGGTGAAGCTCCCGGTCCTCGGCCGCGGCGGTGTGCCGGCGATCGGCGTCGGCGCCGTGGTGCTCAACGTGACCGTCACCGAGCCCGTCGGGCCCGGCTTCGTCACGGTGTGGCCTACCGGGTCCGAGCGACCGCACGCGTCGAACCTGAACATGGCGAACGACCAGACGGTGCCGAACCTCGTCGTCGCCAAGGTCGGCACGGACGGCACGGTGTCGATCTTCACCACGGCACGTGCGCATCTCGTAGCCGACGTCACCGCGTGGGTCACCGACGTGCCGGGCATCTCGCCCCTCGTGCCCACGCGCGTGCTCGACACGCGGCCGAACGAGAACACCATCGACGGCGTCGCCCAGGCCGAGGGCGTCGTCGCCGCCGAGGGCTCGGTCGACCTGCTCGTGGTCGGGCGAGGCGGGGTACCGGCCGTCGGTGCGGCGGCCGTGCTGCTCAACGTCACGGTGGTCGATCCGGCGGCGCCGGGCTTTGTCACGGTGTGGCCCAGCGGCGAGCTGCGGCCGCTGGCGTCGAACCTCAACTACGTCGCCGGCCAGATCGTGCCGAACCTCGTGCTCGCCAAGATCGGGGCCGGGGGCAAGGTGTCGTTGTTCACGCAGTCGTCAGCGCATCTGGTCGCCGATGTCGTCGGCTACATCGCCGCTCCCGCCAGCCCCAACTGGACGTTCGAGCCGGCACGGTGGGTGAACACGGGCCAACCGGAGCTGGCGGGCTACGTCTTCAACGGCCTGAACGCCGTCTCGGGCGACGGTCGCTACGCCGCCATCGTCATGCGCAAGCCGTCGGGTCTGAACACCGATCTGCGTGTGCTCGTGGCCGATCGGGCCACCCAAAAGACCCGCCTCACCTCGATCGCCATGACGATCCTCGGCCCCGGC
>JAYUAM010000420.1:0-4352 GCA_043741295.1 Acidimicrobiia bacterium | reverse complement strand
GCGATCACGCGACGCCATCCCGGCCTTGTGGCCGACCTGATAGGATTGCGATCTTGAGAGGTCGTAACGCGGTCCTCGTTGCCATCGCGACAGCCGGCATCATCGGCTGCGGGTCCGCGAGCGGCACTCGTGACGTGCAGGCGATCATGCAACTGATCGAGCACCACTACAAGGCTCCGTCGTGCGATGACCTCACCGTCGCGGGCCGACAGGCCTTTGGGCATCCGACTGACGACGCAGCGTGTGCGGTCGACATCGCCAAGCAGGAACCGAAGTCGGTCACGGTCACGACCGTGCATGTCACCGGAGCGACGGGCACCGCGGTCGCTGACAGGTTCACCTTCCAGGTCGTCAAGCGAGGCTCGCGCTGGCTCATCGACGGCGGCCACTGAGCACGTACTGCCTGGCCTCCCCCGACACTGCGGCAGCTCGAGCCGAGATCGGCAAGCTCGGCAGCCTTGGCCCGCCTCACCGTCGGGGGCCACCCGGCTGCCCGCGATCTGCGAGACGATGTGCCGGATGCGGTCCGTCGCCGTGGCGCTGGCGCCGCTGCTCGTACGGGACATCCTTCGCGAGGTCGCAGCGGACGGCGAACACCACTCCTGGCCGTCCTACAGCCGCACCCTCCGACACGTCGTCGTCGAGCACCGACTCGCCCCTGACCTCGCCTAGGTCCGAGCTCCGATCACCTTCGTGCACGGTCGTCGCGACCGCACTGCACCACCGGTCCACGTCGAGCGTCTGGCGGCGCAGCTGCGCGCCGCCGGCCACATCGTCACGCTCGAGATGGTCGACCGTGACGACCACCAGGGGTCGTCTGATCAACGGCGCCAAATCCGAGCAAGATGGTGTCGCGCGGCACGTTGGTGAGCGCCGGTCATGGCGTCTACCGGATCCCGGTGCTGCCGGTCGACCGGTTCGACGAGTTCATCCTGGCCCGCTTGTGGGCGGCCGGGCGGGGGGTCATCTCGCATGACTCGGCGTTGGTCGTGCACGAGTTGTGCGGGCACTGTTGCATTGAGGATCCGGACCGCCGGGGTGGGGCCGCGCACCCCCGATTTCGAGTCGGTTCGCCCCACCTCGGCCGCGAACTCGCAGGTGACGCGGCGGCGACACGCCGCGGAAGCCCCACAACTCCAAGCGCGCGTCGCCAATGCAACAGTGCCGTTCCGGTTCCTCGGCGGCGGGTCGGCGCGGACCCGGTTGTCGACGCACGGTCCGCTGGACATCGAGCAGGCGACGGCCCTCGTAGACCAGATCGGCGGGGCGTTGGCGGTCGCCCACCAGGCCGGTGTGGTTCACCGCGACGTGCGGCTCGACAACATCTTGTTCGACGACGACGACCGTGCCTACCTCGCCGACTTCGGCATTGCCTTCGACGGCGCGACGCCCGAGGTTTCGCTGGTCGGTAGCGACGACGGTGCACGAGGCACCGAGCGGTCGGACGTGCACGCCTTCGCCCTTGCGCTCGTCGAGCTCCTCGGGGGACAGCGCCCCACGTCATCGTCCGGCCCGGCGCTCCCGCCTGCGCTCGCCGAGGTGCTCCGGCGGGCGACCGCGCCGGCGGCACGCGAAGGGTTCGCCACGGTCACGGACCTGGTGGCGGCCTGGCACGCAGCTCTGGCGGGCGCGACGGCGGGCGAGCTCGTCGGCGGCGCGCCGTCGGCCGCGACCACCGGCGCCGAGCGGTACTCGCGGAACCCATACAAGGGCCTGCGCCCGTTCGGTGAAGCCGACGTCGGCGACTTCTGCGGTCCGATCGACGCCACCGACCGCTTGTGGCGCGAGGTCGCGTCGTCGAGGTTCGTCGCTGTGGTCGGGGCCTCGGGTTCGGGGAAGTCGAGCATCGTGCGGGCCGGCCTGGTGCCGCGTCTGCGCTCCGCCGGCGCCTACGTGATCACGATGACCCCAGGGGCCGACCCGTTCGAAGAGTTGGAGTCGGCCCTCCTCCACGTGTCGGTGGGCACGACCGTCTCGCTGCGCACCGAGCTTGCCAGCCAGGTGCCGATGGCACGCGTGATCGAACGGGTGGTACCCGATGCCGAGGCGGCGCTCGTGCTGGTGATCGACCAGTTCGAGGAGCTCTACACGCTCACCGTCGACACCCGCGAGCGCGAGCGGTTCCTCGATCAGCTGGCGTCACTCGCCCGCGATCCTGATGGGCACGTCCGCATCGTGGTCACGTTGCGAGCCGACTTCTACGATCGGCCGCTTCAGCATCCGTCGCTCGGCCCGCTGGTGCGCGATCACTCGCTGCCCGTCATCGCGCTCTCGGCGGTCGAGCTCGAGCGCGCCATCCGGCAACCGGCCGAACAGGTCGGCGTACCCGTTGAACGTTCGCTGGTCACGCAGATGGTTGCCGATGCCGCCGACCGGCCGGGGAGTCTGCCGTTGCTCCAGTTCGCGCTCACCGAGCTTTTCGACCGCCGGCACCCGGCCGGTCTCACGCTCGACGACTACGACGCGATCGGCGGCCTCGCCGGGTCGATCGCCGCCCGCGCCGACGACGTTTACCGTAACCTGGGCAAGGACGAGCAGCTCGGCGCCCGCCGGTTGTTCTGCCGCCTCGTCGTGCCCGGTGACGGTGTCGCCGACACGCGCCGCACCGTGCGTGTCGGCGAGCTCGCGGCCGTCCCGGACACGGTCGTGGCCCGCTTCGGCCGGCACCGCCTGCTGTCGTTCGACCGCGACCCGACGACGCGCGAGCCGACGGTAGAGATCGCCCACGAGATGCTCATCGCCTCGTGGCCGCGCCTGCGAGGATGGCTCGACGAGGACCGCGACGGGCTGCGGGTGTTGCGCCACCTCGCCGACGCCGCAGCGACCTGGGACGCCGCCGGACGCGAACCCGGCGACCTCTACCGGGGCGCCCGCTTGCACGCCGCCGCCGAATACGCCGATGCCGGTCGAGGCGCACTCGCCGAGCGCGAGGTCGAGTTCCTCGCACAGAGCGGCCGCCGCGCCCGTCGCGCCCGACGTCGCGCCGGTACCGCGGTCGCCGCCCTCGCGGTTCTCACCGCGCTCGCCGTGCTGACGGCGGCGATCGCGATCGGACAACGTCGACGGGCGACGCACGAGGCGGCACTCGAACGAACGGCGACCGCGCTCGCCGACACGCAACGGCAGCGGGCCGACACCGCGGCCGCGGGCGAACACGACACGGCCACCACGGCGACGATCCGCCGCCTCGCACTGCAGGCCCGCTCGCTCGCCGACACCCAGGGGTCCCTGTCGCTCCTGCTCGCCGCCGAAGCATACCGGCGGCTCCCCGACGACCTCGACACCCAAGGCGCCCTCGAGGCAGCAGTGATCGCCAATCCCTACATCGACAAGATCGTGCCGATCTCCCGGCCGAGCGGCATCTCGCGTCCCGTGGTCGCCGTCGGCCGGAACGGAGAGGCGACCGAAATCACCACCGACGGCTTGTCCGTGCTCGACCTGACGTCACAGTCGGCGCGGTCGTTGCCGAGCACGCTCGGCGTGCTCCAGGCCTCGAAGGCGGAGTACTGGCCCGACGACGGGACCGTGGCCGTGCCCTCGGGGGACCGGTTGCATCTGCTGTCGACGACCGACGGCACCGAGCACACGCCGACCATCGCTCTGCACAGCGGTCAGGGCACCGCCGACAACCCGTTCAACACCGACCACCCGATCGTGCGTCTCACCGATGGGCGGCTAGCGATCGGGGAAGCCGACGCACTCACCCTGCTCACCACGGACGGCCACGCCACTGACGTGCCGATCCCCTTCGGGCCGTCGACGATGAGCGTGGCGAAAGACGCACCCGTCCTGGTCTTCGCGTCGACCATGCCGCTCGTCGGTGTCGTCGACACGACGACCGACATCGTCGAGCCACCGATCGCCGTCCCGCTGCAAGCGATCCAGGCCCTCGCCGTCAACGACGACGGCTCGCGTATCGCCGTCGGTGACAGCCTCGGCAGTGTGATCGTCATCGACCGCACCGGCAGCGTGCTGGCCCGCCACCAGTTCGGCGGGGCAGTCGCCTCGATCGGGTTCCTACCCGACCACCGGATGACCGTCGCCACGCTCGACAAGACGGTCCGCCTGTGCGACCCCGTCACGCTCGAACCCGGTGCGACGATCTCGCTCAGCGATCCCAGCTCGACCGCCCTCCAGCTGCTCCCCGACGGCCATCACGCCATCGCCGCCGGGCGGGACTGGACGATCCTCGACCTCGACGGTCACAGCCGACTCGCCGTCACC
Source organism: Acidimicrobiia bacterium (assembly GCA_043741295.1). GTDB lineage: Bacteria > Actinomycetota > Acidimicrobiia > Acidimicrobiales > Ilumatobacteraceae > JAYUAM01. Next base: position 128 of record JAYUAM010000420.1, on the reverse strand, counting down.
GCACCGACGACCGCCGATCCCGCCGTCGATCCGGGACCGGGCGGTGAGCTCTCGCCCGACGGAACCCGGTTTGCGACGGTCAGCCGCGACGGCGCGGTGGCCATCCTGGACGTCCCGACGTTCGCGGT
>JAYUAM010000419.1:0-1748 GCA_043741295.1 Acidimicrobiia bacterium | reverse complement strand
CCGGCTGAAGACCTCACGGCGGTACGCCTTTGCGCGAAACGAGCCGGCCCTCCCGGGCCGGCTCGCTCGCGTCTGGCAGCATCTGGGACATGGATTCGGGCGGGTCGACACGACGGTCGGCGGGCCGCGTCGGGATCGGCCGTCGCGTGGTTGCCCGGCTCGCAGCTGGCCTCGTGCTCATGGTTGTCCTCGCCGGCTGCAAGCTCGAGGTGACGACCGATGTGACGATGGCGGCCGATGGCACGGGCGCCGTGACGGTGACCGCGCTAGCCGATGGCGAGCTGCTCGCCAAGGCCCCCGGTGCGTTGAGCGACCTGCGGCTCGACGACGTTCGCACCGCCGGCTGGACCGTGGAAGGGCCCACTACCGACGGCCTCGGCGGTCAGCGCCTGACGTTGCGCAAACCGTTCGCCGACGTGGCACAGGCCAACCAGGTGCTCGCCGAACTTTCAGGGCCGCACGGGCCGTTGCGACAGCTGCAGCTCACCTACGCCCGCACGTTCGGGCAGACCCGCACGTCGTTCGCCGGGAACGCGGCGCTCGATGGCGGCATCGGTGCGTTCGGTGACGACGCGCTCGTCGGTGCGCTCGGTGGCCAGGCAGCGCTGGCCAACCGGGTGACGGGCGACCCGGCCGACGGGTTTGTCCTGACGATCACCGCCAGCCTCCCGGGTCGGGCCGTGTCGAACACCGGCAGTGGCAGCAACGGCGGTCACACCGTCACCTGGATTCCCGATCTGCACGCCGGCGCCGCCACCGATCTGAAGGCGTCGTTCTCGCTCAGCGACGACGCTGCGATCACCGCCCGCAACACGTCGCGGATCGCCCGGGTGATGGCCGTGGTGTGGGCGTTGGCCGCCATCGTGGCTCTCGGCGGTCTCGTCGCGATGTTCTCGACGCGTGGTCGCCGACGCCGGCGGCGTCCGGTTCGCTGACCGCCCCGGTTGTTGGCGGCTCGCCACCGGGCGTGGTCCGAGTGCCGACGGTCCCGAACTCTGCGACACCCCCACCCTAGGGTGACGTCGTGGCTCGCCTGCGTACCGTCTATCGCTGCACCGACTGTGGTGTCGCCCATCCGAAGTGGTCAGGGCGGTGCCCAACGTGTGAGGCGTGGAACACCTTCGTCGAAGATGTCGAAGAGACGGTCGGCGGCTCGTCCACCGCGCCGGCACTCGCCCGGGCCGAGGCCCCGATCGCCATCACGGAGATCGACCCCACGGCCGGCGCGCCCGTTTCGTCCGGGATCGCCGAACTCGATCGCGTACTCGGTGGCGGGTTCGTGCCCGGCTCGGTCACGTTGCTCGGTGGCGAGCCGGGCATCGGCAAGAGCACGCTTTTGCTCCAGGTCCTCGCCGCCCAGGCGGCGCTCGGGCGCACCGTGCTCTACGTGTCGGCCGAAGAGAGCCGGCAGCAGGTGCGCGGCCGGGCCGAGCGCCTCGGCGCCCTGCATCCCTCCTTGCTGCTCAGCAGTGAGACGGCGCTGCCCCACATCGTCGCCGCCATCGATGGCACCTCGCCCGCGCTGGTCGTGGTCGACTCGATCCAGACGGTGTCCGACCCCGAACTGGGCTCGGCGCCCGGCTCGGTCGTGCAGGTGCGCGAATGCGCCCACCGGCTCGTGCAGGAAGCGAAGCGGCGCGGGGTGCCGATCGTGCTCGTCGGGCACGTCACCAAGGACGGAGGTCTCGCCGGCCCGCGCGTGCTCGAGCACGTGGTCGATACCGTGCTCTCGTTCGAAGGCGAGCGTC
>JAYUAM010000418.1:0-1751 GCA_043741295.1 Acidimicrobiia bacterium | reverse complement strand
CGCACCATGCCGACGGCCGTCGTCGGGGACGGGCGCGTGTGGTGTCGGGCATACTGGCGGCGTGGACGACCTCGAGGTCCGACGGGAGATCTACCGGGCGCTGGCGGCCTCGGCGCGCCGCCGGACTCGTCGACGACTTCTGGCGGCTCAGCTGACCGATTGCGCCCACCCGCTCGGAGGGTACCGCTCAGCAGTCAGCGAGGGCCCGTAGTGCTCGACAGATCTCGTCCGACTCCTCTGGGCCGAGCCGTCCGACGCGTTCGGTGAGCAAGCTGCGGCGGATTGGGTGCAGGTTGTCGAACGATGCCGCGCACGCAGACGCGAGCCCCTGACCCGGTCCGAGCGCTACCTCGGTCGGAATGCGGCGCACGGATCGAGTGACGGGAGCGACGACGATCCATGTGAGGACCGTGACCGCTTCGGTGCGCGTCACGACGAGGACGGGACGCCGCTTGTGCTCGGCCTCGGCCCACCAGATCTCGCCCTGGTGTGGTGTCACCACGGCTCGTCGGCGATCATCCGCACCGAGGCTGCATCGGCCCAGCCGACCTCGCTGTCGGTCTGGGGGAGCGCCCGGTAGCCGGCGACGATCGCCGCCCCAATTTGGGCGCGTCGATGCTCGTCGACGAGGCGCTCCAGCCCGACGCGGATTGCCTCCGATCGGCTGGCGATGACGCCAGCGGCGATCAACGCGTCCACCGCACCGCAGAGCTCGTCATCTAGTCGTGCAACCATTTGTGCCATGCAGTCAGCATAGCAATCTGCAATGCGTTCTGTCCGGATTGCGGCGAACCCGTCAGCTCGACAATGGGAGGCGCTCCAGGTCGAGCAGGAAGCGCTTGGCGTCGAGGCCGCCGGCGAATCCGGTGAGCGAACCGTCGGCGCCGACGACGCGGTGGCACGGTAGGACGATCGACACCGGGTTGCGGCCGTTGGCGGCGCCGACGGCTCGGGCCTTGTTCGGGTCGCCGAGCCGGCCGGCCTGCTCGGCGTAGGTGGAGGTCGTGCCGTAGGCGATGTCGGCGAGCGAGCGCCAGACCTTGACCTGGAACGGTGTGCCGTGGAGATCGAGCGGTAGGTCGAACGTGCGCCGCTGGCCGGCGAAGTACTCGGCGATCTGCGCTGCGGTCCGCGTCAGGACCGGGTGCGTGTCGTCGACGGTCGTGTCGGGGAGCGCGATGCGGCCGGCCCGCTCCTTTGGCCAGAGCACGGCGCGCAGCCCGGCGTCGGAACCGACGAGGGTGAGCGGACCCATGGGGGAGTCGACCACGGTGCGGAGGTAGATGGTCTTCGGCAAGTTGGTGGTCATCGGTGGCTCCTGGACTTCGTGGTGGATGACGGCTGGGGGAGGGGTTCGGCGAGGCTGGCCCACAGATGGGCGAGGGCATACGAACGCCACGGGCGCCAGCGCTCGGCGAGCGCCGCCGCCGACTTCGGGTCGGCGGGTTGGCCGAGTCGTTCGAGGGCGTGGCGGACGCCGAGGTCGGACGGCATGAACGCGTCCGGATCGCCGAGCGCGCGCAGTGCGATGTACGACGCCGTCCACGGTCCGATGCCGGGCAGGGCGACGAGGTCGGCGTCGAGGGCGGCGCGGTCGGCGCCCGGATCGATCACGATCTTGCCGGTGGCCAGGTGCTCGCACAGGCCGATGAGCGCCCGTCGGCGGGCGACTGGCATCGCCAACCGGGCCGGGTCGACGTCGGCGATAGCGGTCGCCGTCGGAAACGCCCGCACGAGGGTGCCATCCGCGT
>JAYUAM010000417.1:0-4361 GCA_043741295.1 Acidimicrobiia bacterium | reverse complement strand
TCCGGGCCGGCGCCGGCGGCCTCGCTCAGGTCGCGGTGTAGCCGACGAGGTCGGCGATGACCTGGGCCGGCTGGCTGGCGTAGAAGCACACCTTGCCGCCACCGACGTGGGTTTGGACGAGGTTCGCCACCGTCTGGCCGGCGCTGAAGTTGAGGTTCGAGGTTCCCGGCCGGGTGGTGCCGCACGGGTACACGGTGAGGTAGCCGTTGCCGGCGGCCTCGGTGATCGTCACGTTGAGCACGACGCCCGGCACGTCGGCCGGTACGCCGGCGGTGCCACCGATCGTGAGGTCGATGGCGTTCTTGCCGTCGAGGTAGCCGCGCCATCCGCCGATGCCCTCACGGGTGTCGAGGAAGCGGGCCGGGCTCACCGGGCGCACGGTCTGGCCGGCGGCGCTGTACCAACCCATGAGGTCGACGACGACGTGGGTGGCGACCTTGGCGAAGAGGCAGATCGCCCGGTCGGCGCCGATCTTCACGGTGACGAGGTTCGGGACGGTCTGCCCGGCGACGAAGTTGAGGTTCGACGCCAGCGGGAGTGGGCTTCCGCACGGAAAGACGGTGAGGTAACCCGACGCGCTCGGGTCGGTGGCGGTCACGTTGACGACGACGGCCTTGGCGTCGGCGGGAACGGCAGCCGAGAGGGGCACGAAGAACGTCTGCTGGCGGCCCGGGCCGTTGCGCGAATCGAGCAGGCGGGTCGGGGCGTCGACGGTGACGAGGCCGGCGGCCGACGTCGCCGTCGTGAACCAGGCGGTGAGGTCGACGACGACGTTGGTGGCCGCCTGCGTGTAGATGCACACCGTGCCGTCGGCGCCGAGCGGCACGGCGACGCTGTTCGGCACCGTCGCCCCGGTGACGTAGTTGAGGTTGGACGCCTTCGGGGCGTCGCCGCCGCACGGGAACACCGTGAGGTAGCCATTCCCGGTCGGGTCGGTGGCAGTCACGTTGAGCATCGCGGCGATGGCGCCGGCGGGGCGGTCGGCGCCGGCGGACAGGTCGACCTTGACGGTCGAGCCGGCTGCGGCCCGTCCGACCGGCGCACCGGTGCCGTCACGGGTGTCGAGCACGCGGCGGGGATCGACGGGCTCGATGCGGCCGCCGGGGAAGGCCGACACGTTGCCGATCGCCGGCGAGGCGACCCGCTGAGCGGCCCCGGTGGCCACCGGCGGCGCCGGCGCCGGTGCCGGCGCGGACGGCGTGTCGGGGCCGAGGAGGAAGTCGAACGTGATCCAGATTCGCGTGCCGCGGGTGATCACGCCGACGCCGACCCGGTTGTAGTTGCCGATGATGTTGGCGTAGTGGCCGGGCGAGGCGACGAAGGCGTTGTGCAGGCCGGGCACGTCGCCGCCGGTACCGATGTTCTCGCCCGCCGACCGCCAGGCCGCCTCGATCGCGCCGATCGAAGCGGCGAGCCCCGGTCGGTGACAGAGGGCGCTCTTGTCGCAGTTGGTGGGAGCGTTCGAGTCGATCACCACGTTGCCGTTGGCGTCGAACACGTTGGCCATGTGGGTCGACCAGTCCCGGGCGAGCACGTCGATCGACGGGTCACGGGTCAGCGTCGACAGACCCTTGGAGACCCGGACCTGATTGAGCAGATCGAGGAACTGGACCTCGGCCGCCGACGGGTCGGGGAGGGCAGAGGCACGACTGGCGGACACTGCGACCCCGAGGGTCGCAAGGGTCAGCACGAGGAGGAGACGAAGGGCACGGCGCACACTTAGGGGATCGGCCCGCGGCCGGGAATCGCTGAGTCAACGAGCGGTCAGGGTTTTGTCCGAAGCGCCTCAACCGTGTGAAGACATCGTCTGGCTGCGCCGCTGATGGCGGTCCGAGCCACAGAATCGGCGATACCCGAGTAGAACAGTCAAGATTCTGCGATAGCCTTTCCGCCATGGCCACTTTCCGAGATCTGCTCACCGCGGCGAAGTCCCAGATCCGCGAGGTAGACCCCGCCGAAGCCGCCGAGCACATCGCCCGCCCGGGCACCCTCGTGCTCGACGTGCGCGAGCCGGACGAGCACGACCAGGGCGCGCTGCCGGGGGCGCTGCACATCCCGCGCGGTCATCTGGAGGCCCAGATCGAAGGCAAGGTGCCGGCGAAGGACACCACGATCGTCGTGTACTGCGCTGGCGGCGTGCGGTCGGCGTTCGCCGCCAAGACGCTCGGCGAGCTCGGCTACACCGACGTCGAGTCGCTCGTCGGGGGGTTTGGCCGGTGGAAGGACGAGGGTCGTCCTTGGAAGGTGCCGACGACGCTCACCGCCGAGCAGCGCAACCGCTACCAGCGTCACCTCCTGCTACCCGAGGTCGGCGTCGAAGGTCAGGCGAAGCTGCTCGAGTCGAAGATCCTGCTCCTCGGTGCCGGCGGGCTCGGATCGCCGGCGGCGATGTACCTCGCCGCTGCCGGTGTCGGCACGCTTGGCATCGTCGACATGGACGAGGTCGACTCGTCGAACCTGCAGCGCCAGATCCTGCACAACGTCGACCGCATCGGTGATCGTAAGGTCGACTCGGCGAAGAAGACGCTCACGCTGCTGAACCCCGACGTGAACGTCGTCGCCTACGACACGCGCCTGTCGGCCGAGAACGTGCTCGACATCATCGACGGCTACGACGTGATCATCGACGGCGCCGACAACTTCCCGAGCCGCTACCTGCTGAACGATGCGTCGCTCCTCAAGAAGATCCCCGTCGTGCACGGTTCGATCTTCCGGTTCGAAGGACAGGCCACGGTGTTCAACCCGTACGTCGGACCCTGCTACCGCTGCTTGATCCCCGAGCCGCCACCCGCCGAGCTGGCCCCGAGCTGCGCCGAGGCTGGCGTGCTCGGCGTGCTCCCCGGCATCATCGGGTCGATCCAGGCGCTCGAGGCGATAAAGATCCTGCTCGGGCTCGGCGAGACGCTGCAGGGCCGCCTGCTCGCCTACGACTCGTTGGAGCAGAGCTTCCACACGTTCAAGGTGCGCCGCGACCCGAACTGTCCCGCCTGCTCGATCGATCCGGCCGACATCGTGATCGCCGAGTACGACGAGCTCTGCATGCCGCACCGCGCCCACTGACGCTGTGCTGACAGTCGCCGACGTGAGCCCACGGGCGCACTGAACGCCCGACTAGGGTCGGGGCGATGCTCGGCCGCGCGCGTTGGATACACGGACCCGTCACCGACCTCGCTCTCGCCTTCTGCTGGGTGCCGTTTGCGCTCCTGGCCCACGCGCTCGAACCGCACACGGCGTCGCTGCGCCAACTCGTCGGCGTCGTGTTCCTGCTCTCGTTCTTCCACCAGCCGCTCACGCTCGCGCTCGTGTACGGCGACCGCGAGCAGTACGCGGCGCGGGCGCGCCTGTACCGATGGGCCCCACTCGTCGCGTTCGTGGCGATCGTCGTCGGGTTGAACGTGAGCCTGGCGTTGGTGGCGGTAGTCGCCGGCCTGTGGAACGCCGAGCACACGCTCATGCAGCGCTACGGCCTGACGCGCATCTACGGACGAAAAGCTGGCGACGACAACGGTCGGTTCGAGAAGGCGATGATCGTCGCGGGGCTCTCCTTCGCGTTGGTCTGGGTCGCCGCCTTCGTCGATCTGCCCCGGCTTGTCGAGCGGGTCGGCACCGGCGGCACGAACGCGCGTGGCATCGCGGTGCTGCACTCGTTCGCTCCGGTGGCCCGGTGGCTGGTCGTGCCGATGGCGTTCGTCGTCGTCGCCACCGTGGTGCGTTGGTGGCGCGCCGAGCGGGCGTTCGGTGAGCGGGCGAACCCGGCCAAGCATGCCTACCTCGCGGCCACGGCGGCGTTGCTCGTGCTCGTGATGGTCGACCCCATCGCCGGGTTCGCCGGCTACGTCGCCGGCCACGCGCTGGAGTACCTCGTGATCGTGCACCGAAGCCTGCGGGGTCGGTCGGTGAGCGGCGACCGCTCGGCGGTGGCCCGGGCGGCGTCGGGCCCCGGTCGGCGTGTGGCCCTGTACGGCACCTACACCGCGGCGGTCGTCGGGTTCGGGTTCGTGAGCTGGAACGTGCTCGACGGTCGGCTCTACGGCTTTGCGATCCTGTTCTTCGGCGCCCTCCACATCCTCTACGACGGCTTCGTGTGGAAGCTCCGTCGCCCGCAGCTCGCCGCCAGCCTCGGCGCCGTGCCGGCCGTCGGCGCGGTGCGCGCCCGGTCGGCGGAGATCGCCGTCGGCACGTAGCGCTGAACGACCGGCTGAACCACCGGCTCGTGGCCGTCCGGTCGGCCGAGCGCGGATGTCCCACGGCGACCCGCGGGCGTACGCTCGCTCGATGGCTGACGACAAGCGCACCGATTCCGGGATCGAGATCGCCCCGCTCTACACCGCCGCCGATCTGACCGGTTGGGATCCGGCGCT
>JAYUAM010000416.1:0-1753 GCA_043741295.1 Acidimicrobiia bacterium | reverse complement strand
CCGAGCTCGATGTCGCGACCGACGCCCTCACCGGCGATGTCGTCACCGGCGACCTGCGCGGGCCGAACTGCCGTGGGCCGGCGAAGCGTGATCGCCTGCTGGCCTGGGCGGGCGGCGTGAAGCCGGCCGAGCTGTGGGCCTACGGCGACTCCGCCGGCGACGACGATCTGCTCGCGCTCGCCGACCACCCGGTTCGCGTCGGCCGCCGCACGTACGTGGCGGCCGTTCCGCTCGAAGGAGTCGACCGGTGAGCATCGACGCGCCGGCGACCGGACCCGCTACCGCCGAGCCGGTGCCGGCCCGCGAGTCGGTCGGGCACGGCCTGCTACGAGCGGCCCGCCCGCGCCAGTGGTTGAAGAACCTGCTCGTGTTCGCCGCCCCCGCCGCCGCCCATGTGCTCAGCGAGGGGACCGTGCTGTGGCGGGTGTTCGTCGCGCTCGGTGCGTTCTGCCTCTCGTCGTCGGGCCTCTACCTCGTGAACGACATCGCCGACCGAGACACCGACCGGACCCACCCGACGAAGTACCGCCGCCCGATCGCGTCGGGCGTGGTGCCCGTCCGGACGGCAGTCGTCGCCGCGGTCGTCCTGCTGACGGCCGGTGTCGCGCTGGCCGCCTCCACCGGGCGACCGTGGCTGGTCGTCGCGGTGCTCACCCACGCTGCGCTCACGTTGTCGTACAGCTGGCGCCTGAAGCACGTGGCGGTCGTCGACCTCGTGGTCGTGTCGCTCGGGTTCGTCGTGCGAGCGCTGGCCGGTGGCGCGGCGGCGCGGGTGCCGCTGTCGAACTGGTTCGTCATCTGCACGTCGTTCGGTTCGCTGTTCGTCGTCGCCGGGAAGCGTCTCGCCGAGCTCGACCACCTCGAGCGCGAGGGGCTCGATGTCGCCGCCGTGCGTTCGACGCTCGACACCTACAGCACGGCGTTCCTCCGGCTCGTCATCGGCGTCGCCATGGCCATCACGGTGCTCGCGTACTGCCTCTGGGCGTTCGAGCGGGCGGCCCAGACGGGCGTCGGGCACGGCTACTGGTACGAGTTGTCGATCGTGCCGATGGTCACCGCGCTCCTGCGTTACGCGCTGCTGCTCGAGAACGGGCACGGTGGCGCGCCAGAGGACGTCTTCCTGTCTGACCGGGCGATGCAGGTGCTGGCGGGCGTGTGGCTCGTTCTGGTGGCGCTCGGCGTCCGCAGTGCCTGATGGTCGGCCGCCGGCGCGGGCGATCACCGGTTGGGGGCGCACCGCCCCGTCCGTGGCCACCGTCGTGCCGGTGGCGGACGACCGTGCCGTTGATGTCGCGCTGGGCGGCCATTCGGCCCGGGTCGTACCGGCGGGCGGTGTCATCGCTCGCGGGCTCGGGCGAAGCTACGGCGACGCCGCCCAGTGTGCCGGGGGCACGGTGATCGACGCCGTGACCGGAGGCGGCGGGTTCCGAGTCGATGCTGCGATCGGCACCGTCACCGCCATGGGTGGGGCGAGCTTCGACGACATCCTGCGCACGATCGTGCCGGCCGGCTGGTTCGTCCCGGTCACCCCGGGTACGCGCTACGTCACGGTGGCCGGTGCGCTGGCCTGCGACATCCACGGCAAGAACCACCATGCTGACGGCTCGTTCGCTCGGCATGTGACCGAGGTCGTGCTGCGCCTGCCGGGTGGCGAGCGCCGCGTCGTCGGACCCGACGCCGACCCGGACGCGTTCTGGGCGACCACCGGTGGGATGGGGCTGACGGGGCTCGTCGAATCGGTGACGTTCCGGCT
>JAYUAM010000415.1:0-4364 GCA_043741295.1 Acidimicrobiia bacterium | reverse complement strand
GCTTGGTAAGCCGATCGCGATGGATGAGGGTCTCCGTTTCGCGATCCGTGAGGGTGGTCGTACCGTGGGCGCCGGCCGCGTCGTCAAGATCAACAAGTAGGTCGAGCGGGAAGGGGATCTTCCCGCTCGAGTCTGTAGGAACGGTGGGCGACCGGCGGAGCCGGCCCGCCCACCGGCTCAACTGTTTGCCCGCTGTGCCGGTACCGGCACAGCGCCACGGGCCTCCGGCCCGACAACCCGGCGGGTGACACTCGCCTTCCACTGAGGGATTCCGATGGCGAAGAACGAGAAGCGGATCAAGATCACCTTGGAGTGCCAGGTGTGCAAGAACCGCAACTACATCACGACGAAGAACAAGATCAACGACCGCGAGCGGTTGGAGATGAAGAAGTACTGCAAGTACGACCGGGTGCATACGGCGCACAAAGAGACCCGCTAAGCGGGTCTCGCATGTCACGGTGACCCGCCGGTCGAGCCCGTCGCACCGCGGTGACCCGCCGGTCGAGTTCGTCGCACCGCCGGGATCGAGCGCCCAGCCCGGTTTCGCCGGGCCGGCGATCTGGCCCCGGGCCTGGCGAAGGTCGCCTCGGCCGGATCCGCCTCGCCTCGCCCGATCTGCCCGGCACGGTGGGGCGGGTCGCTGGTATCCTTGTCCGGTTCCCCTTAGGGCAGTAGCTCAGCTGGTAGAGCATCGGTCTCCAAAACCGACGGTCGGGGGTTCGAATCCCTCCTGCCCTGCTCCTTCATTACGATACGAATGGTGACGAGATGTCGATCGAAGGGATGAGTCGAGAGCAGCGCCGCATGATGCGGCGCATCGGCGCCGTGAACGAAAACGGCGCGCCCGCTCGCACCCCCCGCCAGGCCCCGCAGCAAAAGAGCGAGGACCAGCGCACGTCCCCGGTGCAGTTCCTGCGCGAGGTACGCGGCGAGATGCGCAAGGTCGCCAAGCCCACCCGTGCCGAGGTGAAGAGCTACTCGATCATCGTGCTCATCACCGTCATCCTCTTCACCGGCCTCATCTTCGGCCTCGACTACTTCTTCGGCCGCCTCATCCTCGGATTGTTCAACAAATGACCGATCAGCACACCGAGCTCGACGAGCCCGTGACCAGCGACGACGAGGCGATCGACGCCGTCGCCGACCCGACGCCCGTGGACGGCGAGGACCTCACGGTGGGCGACGATGCGTCGCCGCCGTCGCCGCCGTCGCCGCCGGTCGAGGCGACGGTGCCGTCCGAGGCCGCCGGCGAGGACGACGACGTCCCCTACGACAACCCGTACCTGCGCCCCGGGCGCTGGTTCGTGGTCCACACCCAGTCGGGATACGAGAAGAAGGTCAAGTCGAACCTCGAGGCGCGCACGTCGTCGATGAACATGGAGGAGAAGATCTTCGAGATCGTCATCCCCATGGAGGACGTGGTCGAGTTCAAGGGCGGCAAGAAGGTCACCGTCCAGAAGAAGATCTTCCCCGGCTACCTGCTGGTGCGCTGCGAGATGGACGACGACTCGTGGTACGTCGTCCGCAACACGCCCGGCGTCACCGGGTTCGTCGGCCAGGGCCGACTCGGCCAGAAGCCGACGCCACTCGCCCGCAAAGAGGTCGAGACGTTCCTCGCCGCCAAGGGCGACAACATCGAGGTGCCGCGCAAGGGCAAGCCGAAGCTCGAGTACGAGGTCGGCGAGAACGTCCGGGTGAAGGAAGGCCCGTTCGCCGACTTCACGGGCACGATCGCCGACATCAACCCCGACCACCTGAAGATGAAGGTGATCGTGAACATCTTCGGCCGGGAGACCCCGGTCGAGATGGACTTCGGCCAGGTCGCCAAGCTCTGAACGCCGGTGCGCCGTCGCCGCCGGTTGGCGCGCGACGGCCCGTCGCGACCAAGATTGTCAGTCGGCCTGCGGCCTGTCCGCGTGCCCGTTTCGTCGAGAGGTAAGGGAACACCATGGCCAAGAAAAAGGTCGCGGCTGTCGTCAAGATCCAGATCCCCGCAGGCAAGGCCACCCCGGCCCCGCCCGTGGGCACCGCGCTCGGCCCGCACGGCGTGCCGATCATGGAATTCGTGAAGCAGTACAACGCCGCCACGGAGAGCCAGGTCGGCACCGTGGTGCCGGTCGAGATCACCGTGTACGAGGACCGCAGCTTCACCTTTGTGCTGAAAACGCCGCCCACACCGGTGCTCATCCGTGAGAAGGCCGGCATCCCGAAGGGCGCGCAGACCCCCGGCAAGGTGGTGGCCGGCACCATCACCGAGGCCCAGGTCGAAGAGATCGCCAAGATCAAGATGCCCGACCTCAACGCCTACGACATCGAGGCCGCCAAGCAGCAGGTCCGCGGCACCGCCCGGTCCATGGGTCTCACCGTCAAGTAGTCGAACCGCAGTACCGCCCCGGCATCAGCCGGGTGCGACCGACACCGCCGCGACCGGGAAAACCTCACCCGGCCGGCCGACACCAGAGGGAGCCAGACATGGCGAACGGCAAGAAGTACGTGGACGCGGCGAAGCGCTTCGATCGCGACCAGATGTTCACCCCGGCCGAGGCGATCGACCTCGCCAAGACGCTGGCGAGCGCCAAGTTCGACGAGACGATCGAGATGGTCACCCGTCTCGGCGTCGACCCGCGCAAGGCCGACCAGATGGTGCGCGGCACCGTCGGTCTGCCGTCGGGCACCGGCAAGGACGTGCGCATCGCCGTATTCGCCCAGGGTCCCGCCGCCGAGGAGGCCCGCAAGGCCGGTGCCGACATCGTCGGTGCCGAGGATCTCGCCGCCGAGATCCAGGCCGGCAAGATGGACTTCGACGTGGCCATCGCCACGCCCGATCTCATGCCGCTCGTCGGTCGCCTGGGCAAGGTGCTCGGCCCCCGTGGTCTCATGCCGAACCCGAAGACGGGCACGGTCACGCAGGACGTCGCCCGCGCCGTCACCGAGTTCAAGGGCGGCAAGGTGGAGTACCGCACCGACAAGTTCGGCAACATCCACGTGCCGATCGGCCGGGCGAGCTTTACGCCCGAGGCGCTGGGGGCGAACTTCGCAGCCGTGGTCGACGAGCTCAACCGGGCCAAGCCGGCCGCCGCCAAGGGCCGCTACATGCGCAAGATCGTGGTCAGCTCGACCATGGGCCCAGGCATCAAGGTCGACACGAACCGTCTCCGCCCCGACGTCTGACGCGTCGGGGTCTGACGCGCCGGGGTCTGGCGCGCCGTCCTGTGTCGCGGGCCCGACGCCGAGGGCGCGGCCGGCCGGCCGGTCGTCCCCCGTGCCGGCGCTGCGCGGCACGTTGCAGCATCGGGACGGGCTCGGCCAACTCCTCATCGACATGCGCTCGCTGCCGACTAGACGGGTAGGAGGCTTCTCATGAGTGCTGTCACCACGGTTCCCGCGGCCGGCTGGTACGAAGACGACATGGTTCCCGGGCGTGAGCGCTGGTGGGACGGCGATCGTTGGTCGGACCGCGTCCGTCGGTCGGAGTTCGGACTCGACTGCTGGGTGTCAGAACAGCATCGGGCCCGCGTCGGGGTCGGGGCGGTCACGTTGCCCGACGGCGGGGCCCGGTGGACCGAGGCGTCGTCGGTCGACGTCGCCACGCCCGCTTACGATGGCGAGCGCCCGGGTCTGACGGTCGAGCTCGGCACCGCGGCGACGTGGGCGCTGCTCGGCGACGCGTCGGGTGCCTTCGGCGAGGACGGCGGGCTCGCGGACAGCGAGATCGGGCCGGTTCAGGTGACCGTGGTCGCCGACCGCGCTGATGGCGCCCGCACACCGGTGGCCACCGAGCCGGGCCGCGTACCGTCATCGGCCGGTGGCCGCAACGCGACCAGGAAGCCCGGCGGCAAGAAGAAGTCGAACCGTCGCCCGAGCGAGGTCGCGGCCCGCGCCGCCGCCACGCCGGCGGCGCGCCTCTACGACCAGGACGAGGATGCCGCGTCGGTCGGTGACCAGCAGGTTGGCACGAGCGGACACGCGACGGTCGAAGCGGTGGCGACGACCGAGCTGGTGGCGACGACCGAGCCGGTGGCGACGACCGAGCTGGTGGTGACGACCGAGCCGGTGGACGTCACGACCGAACCCACGACGGAATCCGGGGTGGACGCAGATCCGTGGGGTGTCGCTCGACACGCGTCGACCGACGACACGTCGAACTGGTCGGCGACCGGAGACACGCGCCCGGCAGCCGGCGCGACCGCCGACGCCTGGGCCGGGACCTCGGCCGCCAGTCCTGCCCGGGACGAGGCAGTGCGACGTCCCACGGCTCAACCGTTGGCCGACGCCGCCGCGGTGATCGCCGCCCTTGCGGCGATGAGCGCGCCGGTCGGCCACGGGCCGACTACGGGCTCGACGGGCGGGTCCGGTGAACGCCG
>JAYUAM010000414.1:0-10120 GCA_043741295.1 Acidimicrobiia bacterium | reverse complement strand
CCGGCCGGTGCGACCGGGGATGTGTACCTGGCGGCGATCGACCGGGTCGTGGCACCGGTCGTCGAGGTGTTCGACCCGACGTGGCTCGTCGTCTCGGCTGGCTTCGACGCCCACCGCAACGACCCGCTGACCGATCTCGGTCTGTCGTCGGGCGACTTCGCCCGGATCACGGCGCGGCTCTGCGCGTTCGCGCCCGCCGGTCGACGGCTCGCGATGCTCGAAGGGGGCTACGACCTCGATGCGCTCGCCGACTGCTCGGCCGCCGCGCTCGCCGTGCTGGCCGGCGCCGATCCGACCCCGTCCGAGCCCGCCACGAGCGGAGGTCCCGGCATGACGGTGGTCGATGCCGCGTCGCGTCTGTGGTCGCTCACCTAGCAGCGCGCGATCACTATCAATCGCCGCCGTGCGGGCGGAGTAACTACAGTGGCCGACCCGTGGTTCCCGAGCGCTTCTCGCCTGTCCTCGCCGAACTGGCGCCGCTCGCCGCCCGGTTCGCCGCGGCCGGCCAGCCGCTGTACCTCGTCGGTGGCACGGTGCGTGACCTCCTCCTCGGTCGGGTCGACGTCGGCGACTACGACTTCACCACGCCGGCGCGCCCACCCGAGATCAAGAGGTTGATCGGCGGCCTCGTCGACCACGTGTGGACCCAGGGCGAGCGGTTCGGAACGATCGGCGCCAAGGTCGGCGAGCAGACCTACGAGATCACGACGCACCGGGCCGAGCGCTACAACCCGGACAGCCGCAAGCCCGAGGTCACGTTCGGCGACGACATCGGCGAGGACCTCTCCCGGCGCGACTTCACGATCAACGCGATGGCTTTGCGGCTCGACTCGGGGACGCCCGAACTGGTCGACCCGTACGGCGGGGCCGCCGATCTGGCGACGCAGACGCTGCGCACACCGCTCACACCGGAGATCAGCTTCACCGACGACCCCCTGCGCATGCTCCGCGCCGCTCGGTTCACGGCGCGGCTCGGTCTCACGCCAGACCCGGCGCTCGTGGCCGCCTGCCGCGAGATGGCGTCGCGCTTGGAGATCGTGTCGGCCGAGCGCGTGCGCGACGAACTCGACAAGCTGGTCACGGTCGATCACCCCGCCGCCGGGCTGTGGTTCTACGTCGACGCCGGTCTCGCCGAGCACGTCCTTCCCGAGTTGCCGGCGATGCGGCTCGAGCAGGACCCGATCCACCGTCACAAGGACGTGCTCGCCCACACCATCGCCGTCGTCGAGAACGTGCGCCCCGACGCCAAGGAGCACTTCGACTTCCGCCGCACCCGTCTCGCCGCGTTGTTCCATGACGTCGGCAAGCCCAAGACGCGCGGCTACCGCAAGGGCAAGGGCGTCACGTTCCACCACCACGACATGGTCGGCGCGCGCATGACGCGCGACCGTATGCAGGCGCTACGGTTCAGCCAGGGCGACGTCGATGCCGTGTCGATGCTCGTCGAGCTGCACCTGCGCTTCCACACCTACCGCATGGGCTGGACCGACTCCGCGGTGCGCCGCTACGTGCGCGATGCCGGCGATCTGCTCGACGAGCTGAACGTCCTCACCCGCTGCGACTGCACGACGCGCAACGAACGCAAGGCAGCGCAGCTCTCCAAGCGGATGGACGAGCTCGAGGAGCGCATCGTCGAGCTCGAAGCGGCCGAGGAATTGGCGGCGATGCGCCCCGAGCTCGATGGCACGCAGGTGATGACCGAGCTCGGCATCGGGCCCAGCCGGATGATCGGCCAGGCCCTCGACCACCTGCTCGAGATCCGGCTCGAGGACGGGATCCTCGGCGACACCGAGATCCGACGCCGTCTTCGCGCGTGGTGGGCCGAGAACCAGCCGTCCGGCTGAACGCGGCCGGCCCTGCGGGTCTTCGAGCCCTGGCCGTTTCGTCAGTGCGCGCTCAAGGTTTGCTCGTCGCGTCGTCAAGCCTGATTCGGGGCTGCCTCAACCGGGTTGACCAGCAGCCCCGTCGACCGATGGGGCGCTATGTCCCCCGTCGCGCTCCGGCCCACCCGGGTTCGCACGCGGCTGCTCGCCGTGGTGCTCGTTCCCCTCGTGGCCTTCGCCCTGGTGGCCAGCTCGACGGTCCGTGTCAGTGAGACTCGTGCCGGGCGGGCGCGAGCGGCACAGCGGGCCATCGCCCGGTTCCTGGTCGTCGACCGGTTGGCGTTGCGGCTGCGCGTCGAGCGCGAACTGGCCGTGCTGCTCGTGCGCGCCCGGACCGCGGGAGCCGATCGAAACGCGGTGACCGCGCTCGTCGGGGTCGACGTGGAGCACTCCTACGACCGGGCCCGCTCGGCGACCGACGGCGTCCTCGCCGACCTGCGATCGCAGGCCTTGGCCGACGACACCGTCCGTCTGGTGAACGTCACGAGGCCACCGGTCACGACGTGGTCGGGGGACGCCGCGGCCATCGCTGCCACCTACGCGGTGGGCGTGCGCAGCGCCGAGAAGGCGTCGTTGGTGGGCGGCGCCGGTGCCGAAGCCGCACTCGCCAGCCTTGGTGGCGCGGCCGACCTGAGTGCGCTCGTCACCTCCGTCGAGTACCTCGACAACTACCACCGGTCGTCCGCAGCCGAGCTCGACGACCTCGCCCGTCTCGCCGTGCCCGTCGCCGGCGAGACGGCGGTCGTCGACGAACGCCAGTCGTCGTACACCGCCGAGCAATCGATGATCGGCGGCCTGCTGAGCGATGAGCTGCCTCCCGAGCAGCAGGGCACCTGGCACGACCTTCGTACGAGCGGAGCGTTCACCGGTTTCGCGCGTCTGCACGGTGACCTCGTCGACGATCATCCGGCGTCGGGCCGCCAACCCGAAACCGGCGCGCTGGCCCGGTTGCTCGGCATGGGTATCGAACGCAGCGACGCGCTGATGACCTTCACCGGGACCCTTGGCGACGTGCTCACGACCGCCACCGACCGCATCGACGCCAACGCGACGGCCGACGCCGCGCACCTCGTCATGCTCGTCGCCGTGCTGGCGATCGCCGCGCTGGCGCTGGCGGCGATGGCGACGCGGTCGCTGACCCGACCCCTCCAACGGGTACTGAACGTCGCGTCCGCAGTGGCCGGCGGGAATCTGGAGTCGATGGTCCTGCCCCGCACAGGCCCTCGTGAGGTGGTCGAGCTGGCCGGCGTGGTCGAGGTGCTCGGGCACAACCTCGCGGCGATCGACGCGCACGCCCGGGCGTTGGCCGAAGGCCGGCTCGACGACGCCGCCCTTCCCGTGAGCCTGCCCGGCGGCATCGGTTCGCTCCTCCAGCTCACGATGGAACGCCTCGCCGGCGAGACCGCCCGGCTCGCCCACCGGGCGCGCCACGACCCGTTGACCGGACTGCTGAACCGCGGCGCGATCCTGGACGAACTGGCCCACGCCGCCCGCGCCGGCCACCGCACCGACGGCGCGCTCGTCGCCTTCGTCGACCTCGACGGGTTCAAGTCGGTGAACGACGAACACGGCCACGAGCTTGGCGACGAACTGCTCGTGGCGGTCGCCGAGCGGCTGCGCGTGATCCCCTGCCCCGCCACCCACGTCGGCCGTCTTGGTGGCGACGAGTTCGTCGCGGTCTGCCGCTACCCGTCGAACAGTGCCGAGCTGGCTAGGAGTCTGCTCGACTGCTTCGATGCACCGTTCCTTCTGAGCACCGGCCCGATGACCCTGAAGGCGAGCATCGGCGTGGCGCTCTGCCCGTCGGGCAGCGACCCGCGCGACGGGCTCCGCCGGGCCGACCAGGCCACCTACCGCGCCAAGCGCAACGGCAAGGGTCAGCTGGTGATGGCCTAGCGACCGTCAGACGCCGAGCTTGCGGGCCCGGATCACGAGCATCGGCGGAAGTCCGCTCGGACCGAGACCCTGGTCGATGGCGTCCGGTTCGATCATCTGGTCGACCCGGAAGTTGGCGCGGCTGAGGGACATGAACAGCTCGCTCACCGTGCGCGCCGTGGCCCCGTACGGCCGCACCACCGCAGTGCCTTCGACGGCGGCGGCGAACGGGTGGGGGAACGACGCCACGAACGGTCCTTCGGGCTTCAGGATGCGGTGCACCTGGCGCAGCACCCGGGGAAGATCGTCCACCGCGCCGAGCGTCCCGGCGGCGAACACGAGGTCGACGCTGGCGCTGGTAGCGAAGCCGAGATCACCGAGGTCGCCCTGATGGCACTGCACCCGGATCTCGTCGGTGTCGCTCAGCTCGATGGCCCGCTCGCGGATGGCCTGGAGCGCGGCGGCGTCCTGGTCGAGCACGATCGCTCGCGCGCCGCGCACCGCGAAGGCCACGGCCGCACCTCCGCGCGCCCCCAGCTCGACGACCCGCTTACCGACGACGTCACCGCACAGCCGCAACTCGTCGTCGTCGGGGAGCCCGGGACCGTAGACAATCGGGGGACGCATCGCGCAAGTGTGGCGCGGCGCGACGGCGTAGGCGCGGACGATGCCGGAAGCCGGTCGGCCCCCTACCGGGTCGTGCGGCCCACGTGCTGGCGGCGGAGACCGATGGCGGCAGAGCCTCGCTACCCTGTAGCGGATGACGTTCGGTCCGGGTGCGCTCCGTGGGTCCGGCTCCGGCCGGGTGAACCCGCTCGCTGGCGTCGTCGATCATCGCCTGGCCCGTCAGCACGTCATCAACGAGTTCCGGCGCGGCCGGCTGGCCCGGCATCAGGTGTGTGACGCCCATCCCGAACTCGTGCGGGCCGCCCGGGAGGTCGGTGAACCGACCGATCTCCTGTGTCCGATCTGCGAGACCGCCAAGCTCGTGCTCGTGACCTACGTCTTTGGTCCCCGTCTACCGCCGTTCGGTCGTTGCATCACGGCGCGCAAGGAACTGGTGGCCCTCAACCGTCGCCCTGAGCAGCTCGCCGCCTACGTCGTCGAGGTGTGCCCGGACTGTTCGTGGCACCACCTGCTGCGCATGCTCCCCGTCGGGGGATCCACCCGCCGTCCCCGCACTACGGCATCGCCGGGGGAGCGGGAGGCGTGAACCCGACGCGCGCCACCGCCCGGTGTCAGGCCGCCGGCTCGTGCGGGTAGTGCGTGCAACAGGCGAAGCACCACTGCTCGATGGCGTCGAGCACGCGACGCGACGGTTCGGCATCCCACGCCTCGGGCGTCACGTAGACGCGGTGCACCCGGGCGAGCGCGTCGTCGGCGGTCCCACAGCTGTCGCACGTCGGCACGGTCCCGACCGTAGCGCCGCTCCGGCGGCGGGCGGGCGGCCAGTGTGGTGGCGGTCGGCGTTCGTCGCCGGCCTGCTGGTGCTCGCCGCCTGCGCGTCGGAGGAGCGGTCGGTCACCGTTGTCGGGTCCGGCGCTGCCGTGGCGCCGCCGGGCCAGTCATCGCCGTCAGGCCAGTCGGCCGCCGACGTGACCGGCGTCCGTCCGTCGGCTGTGAATCCCTCAGCGCTCGATCCTTCGGCGGTCGTCGGCGATCCGGGCGATGGCACCGTGGCGCCGGTCGCCGGTCCGTCCGGCGTCGCCCCCCCGGTGACCGCCCCGCCGCTCCCGGATACGTGGCGCACGGTCACGGTCCGTCTTACGCGAGCCGACGGCACGGCCTTCGACTGGTGCCTGCTCCTCGCCGACGCGCAGATCCTCCGCCAGCGGGGCCTCATGGGTGTGCGCGACCTGGCGGGGTTCGACGGCATGTTGTTCCGGTTCGGCGCCGAGCAGGCCGAGCAGTTCTGGATGAAGGACACGCCGCTACCTCTTTCGATCGCGTTCTTCCGCGCCGACGGCTCGTTCGTGTCGGCCGCGGACATGCCGCCGTGCCCGCCCGCGGCGGGTGGGCAGTGCCCGCTCTACGCCGCCACCTCGTCGTATGCCGACGCCATCGAGACGGCCAAGGGTGCCGTCGCTACCGCCGCCGTTGCGGCGGGTACGAAGATCGCCGTCGGTAGAACGGGCTGCCCGGCGCACTGAGGCACGCGGCACCGGTTTGCGATGGCGCCGTGTGCGTCTCGCCGCGATCGTCGGCAGGCGTGACGGGCGGTGCCTCCGCTCCGGCTCCGTGCCGGCCCGGTCAGGGTCCGGCGTCCGACAGCGAACGCCGCCGCCACGGGCTGCGTCGCTTCGACGGATTCTGCGGTGTCGCGACCCCGGATCTTGTTGCGAGGTCCCCATCGGCGGACCCGGTAGCGGCCGGCGTTAGCACCGGTGCGGTGCTCGCCGGGACGGTTTCCCGGTCGAACAGTCCGACGGGAGTGCCGCGCAGGTGAAGCACGGGGGTGGCCCACTCGGTCGTGTGGTAGGCGGCATAGACCGCCTTGCGGGCGTCGCTCACAGCGACATCGAGCGCGGTGCCCGAGGCGAGCGATTCGTACAGCGCACCCCCGAACGCAACCGCCGCCTCGTCGCTCACCTCGAACTGCATCGCGATGACTGCTGGGATACCGGCACGGGCCAACACCGGGGCGATGCCGGCGAAGGGGTTGTCGGGCGCGTCGTCGCGAGCTCCTTCACAGGCGTTGAGCACGACCAGGCGCAGCGACCGATGGTCGCGCAGCACAACGGCGAGGTCTCGGCCGGTCGTCAGGCGGGGCGGCCCGTCGGGGCGTTCGGGATCTTCGAGGGCGAGCACGCCATGGCCGCGGAAGTGGTCGCGACCACCGTGACCTACGTAGTGCAGCACGTGGTACTCGGCCCGGCGAAGTTGACGCGCCACGGCGGCGAGCGAGCCGGCCGTCGCGCGATCGACGGCGACGAGCCCGCCCGCGGTCAGGGGCGCGAGGGCCTCGTTGATGGCGAGCCACTCCCGATCGGCATCGAGGGTCTCCTGCCCGCCCGGGTTGGCCACCACGACGAGCACGCGCAGCGGGTGGCCGACGGACGCCGCCGCAGGATCGTCGTCGAGGCCGAGCGAGCGGGTCACCGGCGTCTCCACCGAGAGTGCCAGGTAGGCGTCGCGGTGGCGGTCGTAGAGCAGTTCCCACGGCAGAGCGGTCAGCTCCGCGCAGTCGGCGAACTGCAGCCGAAGACGGATCCCGGCGGCGCCCGACGCCCGGGCGGCGGCGAGGCTCGCCTCGAGGCACGCACCGAGCCCGCGGTCGAAGACGGCGTCGAAGAGTCGCCCGCCGATCTCCCGGGCCGTGTCGGCATCGGGTTCGGTGACCCGGCGTACGCCCCGCCGCCGGTGGTCGAGCCGGGCGACCAGGGCATCGAGCTCGAACGGGGCGAACGGCAGCTCGAAGGTTCGCGGTGGCGGACGGCGGACCGGGGCGTCGGTCACGATGACCCGGAACCGGTCTTCGGCGCGCTCGAACACGAGGTTGACCTCGAGGTGCGCACGGCAGGCCGTCACGCCCCCTCGACAATCCGCGCATGGCCCACCTCGGAGCAGAGCGCGCTGCGGGCCGCCAGATACATCGGCCTTGGGCCGTTAGATGGATCGGCCTTCGGTCGTCGGATGCATCGGCTCTCGAGCCGCTGGAGAGCACGGCCATCGGTCCGTCGGGAAACTGTCGCGCACCCTCTTGGCACGCTGTGCCCATGGCCTCCATTGGCACGGTCCGCCCAGCGCCCTCTATCCTTCCCCGGTCCAATTCATTTGGGTCCAACTCAGACCCTGCCCCATCTCGGGGCCCCGGCTCGGCCGGGTCCACAGGGAGGCTTTTCCTCTTCATGCGCGCGTACGAACTCGCCGTCATCGTCCACGGCGATCTCGAAGAACCTGCGGCCCAGGCCTGGGTCAAGCAGGTCACCACCCAGATCACGGCGGCCGGCGGTCAGGTCATCGGCGGCCCCCTGTGGTGGGGCAAGCGTCGCTTCGCCTACGAGATCACCAAGAAGTGGGAGGGGTACTACTTCTTCCTCAACGTCGTCGCTCCGGGCGCAGCCCTGAACGACCTCGAGCGCTCCCTGCGCCTCGCGGACGACATCGTCCGCCATCTGCTCATGCGCCTGCCCGACGCCGAGGCTCGCCGCCGCGGCATGCTCGAGGCGGGCACTGCGGCCTGAGGCTGCAGTCCGAGAACGGGAGTACTCAAAATGGCTGAATCAACCGTCACGCTCGTCGGCAATCTGACGCGCGACCCTGAACTCCGTTTCACCGCCGGTGGCCGGGCCGTCGCCACCATCGGCATCGCCGTGTCCCGCCGCTACCAGGTGAACAACGAGTGGCAGGAGCAGACCAGCTTCTTCAACATCGTGTGTTGGGGCTCGCTCGGTGAGAACGCCGCGGCGTCGCTCGCCAAGGGCACCCGAATCGTCGTCACCGGCCGGCTCGAGCAGCGCTCGTACGAAACGCAGGACGGCGAGAAGCGCAGCGTGGTCGAAGTCGTCGCTGACGAGATCGGGCCCAGCCTGCGCTGGGCGACCGCACAGATCGACCGCAACGAGCGCCGCGAGGCTGGTGCGCCCGGTGGCGGTGGCCAGTCCGGTGGCGGCCAGTCCAGCGGCGGCAACCAAGCCGGCGGAGGCCGGCCCGTGTCCAATGATCCTGGTTACGGCGACGAGGAGCCGTTCTGATGAAGCCCAAACCTACGCGTGGCCCGAAGACCCGTTCCGGCGACAACAACAAGAAGTTCAAGAAGAAGGCGTCGATCATCCTCACCGAGGGTGTCGTCTTCGTCGACTACAAGGACGTCAACCTCCTGCAGCGCTTCGTGTCCGATCGATCCAAGATCAGGGCGCGACGCGTCAACGGAAACGACGTGCAGCAGCAGCGTGACGTCACCACGGCGATCAAGAACGCCCGCGTGATGGCGCTCATGCCCTACGCCAAGCGCGTCACCACCACCCGTGGCGGCAAGGACCGTGGCGATCGCGGCGATCGTGGCGATCGTGGCGATCGTGGCGATCGTGGCGATCGGCCCCGCCGTGGCGAGGCGCCGGTCGAGTCCGACGCGGTCGAGGCCGTGGTCGACGGTGCCGTCGCGGTCGCCGACGGTGCGGAACTGGTCTCGGAGTCGGGCGAATGAAGGTCATCCTCCGGGCCGATCTGGCCAACGTCGGCAAGCGCGGCGACATCTGCGAGGTGTCCGCCGGCTACGCCCGCAACTACCTCATGCCCCGCGGCCTCGCCCTCGTGGCGTCCGACGGTGCGCAGTCGCAAGCGCAGTCCATGCGGCGGGCCCGTGACCTCCGCGATGCCAAGGACCGTGAAGGGGCAGAGACGATCGCCAAGGTGCTCGTCGCCAAGACCATCACGATCAAGGCTCGCTCGGGTTCCGAGGGTCGTCTGTTCGGTTCGATCACCGCCGGCGACATCACCGACGCGGTGCGCGCCCAGACCGGCATCGAGCTCGACCGTCGCAAGCTGCAGCTTCCCGAGTCGCTGAAGACGCTCGGCTCGCACAGCGTGTCGTGTCGTCTGCACAGCGACGTGCAGTTTCCGATCACCGTCGAGGTCGTCGCCTCCTGACGCGTCCGGTGCCGCGCAGTACCGGCGGCGCCATCAATCGAGTCGACGACGGATGAGCCAGGGGCCCTGACGCGCCCCGTCGCCGCTGGCTGGGCGTCCACAACCAAGACACAGGTCTTTCCCCTGGTTGCCCACAGGGCAGGCCGACGACAATCGAGCGCATCGGCAGACGACCGCGGCGCGCCGCGGCACGGAGTGGGGGAGCGGTACATGAGTGACGGCGGCGCCAACGATCGGCGTCCACGGCGGGGTGAGCGTGTTCCGCCGCATAATCTGGATGCGGAGCAGTCGTTGCTCGGGGCGTTGCTGATGTCGCGTGAGGCGATCCTGGCGGTGGCCGAGCAGGGCCTGTCGGCGGACGATTTCTACAAGCCGGCACACTCGCATGTGTACGACGCGATCCGCACGCTGCTCGGTTCGGGGGAACCGGTCGACGCGGTCACCGTCGCTGAGGAGCTGCGTCGCGCCGGTCTGCTCGACGACATCGGGGGCCCCGGGTTCCTGATCGAACTCCAAGCCGTGACGCCGGCGATCTCGAACGCCACCCGTTACGCCACGATCGTGCGTGACACCGCGGTGCTGCGCCGCCTGATCCGCGTCGCTGGTGAGATCGCCGAGCTCGGCTACGACGAACCCGACGACGTCGAGAAGGTCCTCGACATCGCCGAGCAGAAGGTGTTCGACCTCGCCGAGGACCGGGTCACCGATTCGACCAAAGAGGTGCGCGAGATCATCGGGTTGGTGGTCGACGATCTCGAGCGGATCATCGAGCA
>JAYUAM010000413.1:0-1757 GCA_043741295.1 Acidimicrobiia bacterium | reverse complement strand
TCGTCGGGGTGGGCGCCGATGGCGAGGGCGACGGCCGGTGTCGGCAGGTTCGCCGACCAACCAGCGCTCGTCACCGCGGGTTGGCCGGGCTCGTTGGCAGCGATGGTGGAACTCCTTCTGCGGGTACGGGCGACTCCGAGGCCCGAGGCGCGGGTGGCGCGGTGGGCCGCCGTAGCGGGCCGAGGTCGGCGAGCAGTGGATGGACCAGGTCGTCGGGCAGATCGACGTCCCAACCGAGCTCAGGTGAACGGACGACCCGCAGCGGGAGACCGAGCCGGATCGCTTCGGCCCCGTGCCGGCGAAAGCTGCCGGCGCCGTAGGCGAACCGGAAGCCGGCAGACGCAGGCACGACCGCGACGTTCGTACCGTCGTCGCGACGGTCGGGGACGAGCGTCACACCGGACCACCCGGCGAGCGCGGTGAGCGCGGCCGCCGTCGCCAACGGTACGTCGCTGTGGATGACGACGACCTGCTCGTAGCCGGCCGCGGCGAGCTCGTCGACAGCGCTCGTCACCGCGCCGTTCAGTCCGTACCCGCGGCGCAGGATGGGCAGCGCACCGTGCCCGTGCGCGAACCGCTCGACGGCGACGTCGTCACACACGACGTAGGTCGGTTGCCGAGTGCCGGCGGCGAGGACGCGTGCGGCCATCGCCTCGGCGAGCTCGTGACGTTCGGCCGGGGTGAGGTGGCCGGCGAGGCGGGCCTTGGCCTGCCGGAAGTCCTTGACGGGGACCAACACGGCGACTCGCACCCGTCGGAGTGTACGGCGTGATCGACGCTGCGTACCCTTGCGCCGATGGGCGACGGGCGGCAGAGCTTCGGCGGGCGGACGATGGTGACGCGCCCATGGTGACGGCGGCTGCGGTCGACGCGGAGATCGCGGTCGGCACGCTCGACTCGGGCGTGATCGCGACGGTCAGCGCTACCGGCTCAGTCACGCCGTCGGGCGGCGTGCCGATCGACTGGTGGGTCGTCGCCGAGGATCGTGTTCACCACCCGGCCGATGACGCGAGTACCCGTCAGACGCTCGTCGACGAGATGCCGGTCGTGGAGACGAGCGTGCGCGTGCCCGGTGGCGATCTCGTGGCCACCGTATACGCGGTCGCCGGGTCTCGCCCGATCGTCGTGATCGAGCTCGACAACCGTTCGCCCGCTGCCGTCGCCGTCGCTTTCTCGCGTCCCGTCGTTGCCGACCGGGCGTTGCATGCGCCACCACCGGGCGCGGGGCTGCCCGACGGATCGGTGCTCGTGCCGGTCGGCCACCGGACGTCGGTGCGCGTGGCCGTGGCGGACGGTGGTCCCGTTTCGAGCGTGCTCGCGGGTCTGGCGTCGCCGGCCCAGGTCGTGCGCGGCTGGCAGGCCCAGGCGGCGGTCGGGCCGCGGCTCGTACTTCCCGAGGAACTCGCGCCCCTTCTTGTGCGGGCGCGATGTGCGGCGCTTCTGGGACCGACGCACTCGGGCGCCGACGACGTCGGCGATGTGCAGACGCTCCTTGCCGCCGGCACCGCACTGGGCCGAGGGGATCGCATCGCCGACGATGCGGTCCCCGAGCTCGCGGCTGCAGCCGAACGGGTGGCCCGGTGCCACCGGCGCGTCGGCGAGATGCCGTGGCTCGACGCCCTGGCGCTCGACGCCGCTGCCGTCGTGCTCGCGGGCGCTGGTGAACATCGTGCCGCCGACGACGTGCGGGCGACCATCGTCCGACTGCCCCGGCCCGCTCGGCTGCCTGACGCCGCGCCGGTCGAGAGCGGCCCGGT
>JAYUAM010000412.1:0-1758 GCA_043741295.1 Acidimicrobiia bacterium | reverse complement strand
CGCTCTTCCTCGCGCTGTTCCTGGTCGGCTGGCGGGCGGCGGCCCGCTGGGCCCGCTCGCGGCGCCGAGTACCCTCGTGAGCCGTGACCACGTCCGAGCAACCCGACACCGTCTCCCCCGGCGCTGACGCCGACGGCGCCGCCACCGGCGCGACGCCGGTCGACGCCACGCCGGCGAGCCCGATGACGCAGCGACTCGCCGATCTCGCCGACCGCAAGGAACAGGCGTTCCACGCCGGCTCGGACCGCGCCGTCGAGCGCCAGCACGCCAAGGGCAAGCTCCTCGCCCGCGAGCGGATCGATGCGCTGCTCGACCCGGGCAGCTTCCAGGAGCTCGACCTGCTCGCCCGGCACCGGGCCGCCCAGTCCGCCGGGCTCGACGAGCGCCCCTACACCGACGGCGTGATCACGGGGTGGGGCACGGTCGACGGGCGCAAGATCTTCGTGTTCAGCCAGGACTTCACCGTGTTCGGCGGGGCCCTCGGAGAGGTCTTCGCCGAGAAGATTCACAAGCTCATGGACATGGCGCTGAAGGTCGGCGCGCCGGTCGTCGGACTGAACGACGGTGCCGGCGCCCGCATCCAGGAGGGCGTCGTCTCCCTCGCCAGCTACGGTGGCATCTTCTACCGCAACGTGCTCTCGTCGGGCGTCGTCCCACAGATCTCGGTGATCCTCGGCCCGTGCGCCGGCGGCGCCGTGTACTCGCCGGCGATGACCGACTTCATCTTCATGGTCCGCGAGTCGAGCCACATGTTCATCACGGGTCCCGACGTGGTGAAGACGGTGACCGGGGAAGAGGTGACGCTCGAAGAGCTCGGCGGCGCGATGAGCCACGCCTCGAAGTCGGGCGTCGCCAACTTCGTGTCGCCTGACGAGAGGACGTGCCTCGAGGACGTGCGCTACCTGCTCGGCTTCCTGCCGGCGAACAACATGGAACCGGCACCCGCCGTGACGCCGACCGACGACCCGGCACGCCTGTGCGAGGCGCTGCGCGAGATCCTGCCACCGTCGTCGAACCAGCCGTACGACATGAAGGCCGTCGTGCGCGAGGTGCTCGACGATGGCGAGTTCCTGGAGTACCACGCCCACTGGGCGAAGAACATCATGTGCGGGTTCGGTCGCGTGAACGGCGAGGTCGTCGGCGTCGTCGGCAACCAGCCGATGGTGCTGGCCGGCGTGCTCGACATCAACAGCGCAGAGAAGGCCGCCCGCTTCGTGCGCACGTGCGACGCCTTCAACATCCCGCTCATCACCTTCGTCGACGTCCCCGGCTTCCTCCCCGGCGTCGACCAGGAGCACGGGGGCATCATCCGACACGGCGCCAAGCTGCTCTACGCCTACTGCGAGTCCACCGTCCCTCGCATCCAGATCATCACCCGCAAGGCCTACGGCGGCGCCTACGTGGTGATGAACTCGAAGTCGATCGGCGCCGACCTCGCCTTTGCCTGGCCCTCGGCCGAGCTGGCGGTGATGGGCCCGAACGGCGCCGTGGAGATCGTCTACCGCAAGGAGCTGGCGGCCGCTGACGATCCGGTGGCCAAGCGGGTCGAGCTGGTGGACGAGTACACCGAGCGCTTCTGCAACCCCTACGTGGCGGCCGAGCGCGGCTTCGTCGACGACGTGATCGATCCGGCCGAGACGCGCATCAAGCTGGTGGCGGGTCTTGAGCTGCTGCGATCGAAGCGCGAGGAGCTGCCGAAGCGCAAGCACGGCAACGTCCCCCTCTGATGGAGATCCGACCCATCCCCACCGACGAGGA
>JAYUAM010000411.1:0-1758 GCA_043741295.1 Acidimicrobiia bacterium | reverse complement strand
CCTGACCGAGCAGGTCGCGACGGTCGTCGGTCTCGGTCACCTCGATGTCGATCACCACATCGCGCACCTCGAACGACAGCGAGCGGGCGACGGCGGTGCCGCGCACGCCGGCGAGGGCGTCGGACCCGGACGAATCGAAGGTCAGCTCGGCCAGTTCGACGTCGATCGTGCGCCAGGTGAAGCTCTCTTTCGCCGCCGCCACCAGTTCGGGCGGCGGGGCGTCGAGCTGGTCGATCGCGTCCTGCACCATCCGGGCGAGCCGGTCGTCGGGGTCGGATACCGGGTGGGAACTACCGCCGTAGGTCACGTGGACTCCCTGCGCACATCATCAAGGCCCATACCATCCCGAGCGGCATCGGGCCCGGCAAATACACCGGCGGCCGATGAAACGGCTCAATTTGTTGCCCACTCAACGACCGGGGGCCGGGCTGGAGGACCCCGTCGGTCCCGCGCTATCGACCAGTATCCGTCGGAGGCGGTCGAGGCAGCGGCCGCGGGTCGGGCCGATCGAACCCTTCGGGATGTCCATCATCTCGGCGACCTCGTCGTAGCTCAGCGGCGGGTCGGCACCGAGCACGCGGAGCAGCTCCTGGCAGCGGGCCGGCAGTTGCTCGACGGCGGCGAGCACGGCGTCGCGCCGTCCGGTGCGCTCGAGGTCGTCGAGCAGCGCGTCGGCCCCATCGACCGCCGGCACCTCCGGAACGTCGGCGATCGGGACCACCCGCTTCGTGCGCCGGGAGATGCGGTAGCACTCGTGGCGCGCGGTCGTCGCCAGCCAGGCCCCGGGCCGGCCAGGGTGATTGAGCCGGCCGATGTGTTCGACGAAACGCAGCCACACCGTCTGGAACACGTCGTTCGCCTCGGCCCCGTAGACGCCATGGCCGCGTATGACCGACCATACGAGACCGCTGAAGGTCTCCACGAGGCGGTTCCACGCGTCGCGCTCACCGTTGGCGGCATCGGCGACGAGCTTGGCGACCTCGGCTTCTTCGAGCACGGACCGATGGTAGGTGACTCGCGGGTTCGGCCCCGTGATGTCGATGCCGCGGTGACCGCGGTGTGCCGCCTTCGCTACTCTTCGCGCTCGAACCACCACCAGCGATGCTGGCGCCTCGGTACGGTGCGGACGAGTCCCGGCCGAGACCGACGCGCTCAGCCGTTGACCACCGTCCCGAGGAGGGGCAGGCGCAGCAGCGACGGCTCGTCGATGATCCGCGTCACGGCATCCTCGGCACTGATGTCGCGCGTGATCACCTCGCGCGCCAGCACCCCCGCCACGAACGGCGCCGAGAACGAGGTTCCGCTCCACGTCGCCCAACCGTGGAAGTCCTTGAGATCGGTGTTCGCCGGCAGCGTTCCGGCACCGTCGTCGGCGTTGCGGAAGTACTTGGACACGACATCGACGCCGGGCGCGCAGGCCCGCACCCAGGCGCCGAAGTTCGTGAACGGCGCCGGCCCATACGGCCCGATTGCGCCGACGCTCACGACGTCGGGCAGCGCCGCCGGCCAGGCCGGCCGACAGGTCGCATCGTTCCCGGCCGATGCCACGACGACCACCCCACGGTCCTGCAGCTTGGCCACCGCGCTGGCGATGGCGGCAGGCGCCCGGTCGTCCTCGGTGTAGGCGCTCAGCGACAGGCTGACGATGTCCGGCAGCGGCGCAAGGTCGAGCACGCGTTCCAGAGCGCCGCCGATCGCCGCGTCGTCACCATCGCCGAAGGTCGTGAGCACGCGTTCGATCCTGATGGTCGCCGCCGG
>JAYUAM010000410.1:0-1761 GCA_043741295.1 Acidimicrobiia bacterium | reverse complement strand
CGGTGGCGCCGACGATCAGCTCGGGCAACCACTCGGCCGTCGGGTACACGGCGTGCAGCTGGCGCGTCATCGCGTCCCACATCGGGTTGCCCATCGGTGAGATCGACGACTCGTCGTTGAAGATCGCCGATACCTCGACGCGCGCTAACAGGTCGTCGCCGAGCGCCTCTCGCAGGTGGGCGTTCACGTCGTCGGCCGTCGTGCCGGGCACCGTGCGGATGTCGACGTCGATGTCGACGGTGTCAGGGATCACGTTCGTCTTCGTCCCACCATGGAGCACGTTGGGCGAGAACGTGGTGTGGGCGCAGGCGTGCAAGCGGCGGGCCTCGGGCACGGGCAGCGTCTCCAGCATCGCCCACACGCGCGCCGGGTCGAGCAACGCCGCCCTCGTGTCGTCGTCGAAGCTGCTCGCCGCGATCTGGGCGCGGAAGATCTCGTCGATGTGCGCCTTCGGGCGGTAGGCGCCGATGCGCCGCACGACCTCGGCCGCGGTGAGGAGCGCGTTGTCGGCACCGAACGGCATCGAGCCGTGGCCGGGCGTACCTGTCACGCGGATGCGGCGCCAGGCGATGCCCTTCTCGCCGACCGAGATCCCGACGCGATGCCCGGTCGGCCCGTTCACGGACCAGCCGCCCATCTCGGTGAGCACGTAGTCACAGGCGAGCGCGTCCCAGTGCTCGTCGAGCATCCACTTCGCGCCGAACACGCCGCCCGCTTCTTCGTCGGCGACCCCGAAGTAGATGAGGTCGCCCTTCGGTCGAAACCCACTCGTCGCCATGGCGCGCACGGCGACGGCCATCGACGAGGTGATGTTGAGCATGTCGACCGCGCCGCGCCCCCACACCTCGTCGACGCCGTCGGTATTGGTGAGCACCTCACCACCGAACGGGTCGTTGTGCCAGCCGGCCGGCGACACGGGCACGACGTCGGTGTGGCCCATGAGGCACACCTTCGGCGCGGTCGGATCGGTGCCCTCGATGCGGGCGACGATCGACGTGCGGTCACCACGGCTGGTGAACCGCTGCACCTCCAGCCCGGCCCCTTCGAGGTACGTCTGGAGCAGATCGGCGTTTCGGCGCTCGTCACCGGAATCGGGCGTGCCGTCGTTGACGCAGGCGTTGCGGATGAGTTGCTGCAGCAGCTCGGTCGTCTCGGCGGTGAGCTCTCCGGCCATGGCCTGCCTCCTCGAACTCGGGGTCCCGGGCCTGAGTGAGCCTACGCGAGGCGCACCAGGAACTCCGCCTGGCCGGGTACGGTCGGTGCCGTGAGGATGCGCTTCGACGAGAACGAGTCCGACGAGTTCAACGAAGCGCGCGATGTGCTCATGGCGCGCTATCGGAACTGGGCCGGCTTGCCGGCTGAGGGCGGCTACGACCCGGGCCTGCTGCTCGACTGGAAGTGGGGTTACGCCGACGGTCAGCTCGATCGTTGGGCCGCGCACGACCTCGACGAGTTCCTGCTCGACTGGTGCCCACGGAAGGTGTCGATGCCGCCGTCCCAGGGGCCCGAGCTGCTGCGGGTCGTGCGCGGCTTCCTTGCCTTCCTGGCGGCGGAGGGCCTCCTCGCCGACGAGTCGGACCCGCCCGCCGCGCTCGACGCCGCGCTCGCCGCAGGGGAGGCGACGTTCGTCGCCGCGTTGGGCGACGCGTCGCGGTTCGGGATGGCGAAGTCGATCGTCACGAGCATGGGCGGTCTCCCGGACGACCACGGGCCCGAGTCGGTGGCGGCGATGATGGAGGCGTTCAACGCGCTGTCGTTCGA
>JAYUAM010000409.1:0-1766 GCA_043741295.1 Acidimicrobiia bacterium | reverse complement strand
CGACGAGGCCGTAGTCGATGCCGCGCGGGTTGGCGACGGCGTGGGCGATGGCGTCGGCGGTGATCTCGTGGAACACCATCCGCTTCACCGGCACCTTCGGCTTGAGGTATTCGAGCAGGTGCCAGCTGATGGCTTCCCCCTCGCGATCCTCGTCGGTGGCGAGATAGAGCTCGCTGGCATCCTTGAGCGCGGCGCGCAGGTCCTTGACCACCTTCTCGCCTCGCACGGTCAGCTCGTAGGTTGGCTTGAACCCGTTGTCGACGTCGACGGCAAGGCCCTTGGACGGCAGGTCGGCGACGTGGCCAACCGAGGCGCGCACGTCGAAGTCCTTGCCGAGAAACTTGGAGATGGTCTTGGCCTTGGCCGGCGATTCGACGATGACGAGCGGGCGGGGCATCGGCCAGTAGGCAAGTCGGGCCGCCTGTCAATGTCAAGGCGGCCGGCCCCTTTTGACCGCCGTGCGCCGACGGTCCCGCCGCGCCGAGGTGCCCGCGCCCGGGTCTCCGATCGGTCATCCGGGAGCGGGGAAGGCCGGCGTCGCGCCTGGTCACGAGGCCCGGCGCGACCAGCGGTCGGTCAGCGCGGTCGTCGGCGTCGACCGTGGTCGACCGGCCACCACTCGTCACCGCCACCGCGATCGAGGCTGGGCGGACGATGACAACACGGCCAAGGATCGCTCCGACCCGTTGACGCCGATTGGCCGGCGATGGTTCAGTTCGCGCTGCAATTGTTCGGGGCGCCGGGGCGCCGACGACCCAGAAGGAGTGGGCCATGCGGGCACACCGACGTTGGCGACGGTCACCACGAATGCGGGAAGCGGCGCCGCTCTGGGCGACGACGGGACCGTCGGCGCTGCCGATGGTCGGACCCCATTCGCTCGTATCGCCGTCGGCCCAGGGCGATGCCCTCGCCCGCTTCGGCTTCGTCGCCGGACGCGGTTACGAGCGGGCGTCGGTCCACGAGTTCCGCAGCGCGGCACTGGCGATGATCGATTCCCTCCTCGCCGACCGGGTGAGCGGTGGACCGTCGCCGCGCATGTCCGACGACGAGCAGGCGATCGTCGCCGCCTTCCGTTTGCTCGACGACGACCGGCGCGCCGATCTCTTGCGCAGCATGTTCGTGCTGTGCGCTCCCGACTCGCCGGTGATGGTCGGCGCTCAGGCATCCGGCACGTCGTTCGACATGTCGTCGGGTGCGACCGCCGGGCTGCCGGCCCGAACGGCGCTCGGGCGGGCTCGCAACGCCGTCAGCCGTTCGGCGCTCGAGCCCGCGGAGGCAGCCGGGGGATGCGGGTTGCCGGACCCGCGGAGCCAACGGTAAGCGTCGTCCGGATGGCCGCTGCCCGGTCGCTCGGTGGGCACGCCGTGCGCCCCATCGCCCTCGGCTGAATCGCCGGGCGGCGCCGAACGTCGGACCCTGGTCGGCGCTGGTCGGCCCTGGTCGGACTCTGGGGGATGATGGGGACGTGATGCCCGTGCCGGAGCGCCTCGTCGGTCTCGGTCTCGGCCGCTGGCTCGCCGAACAGTGGGACGACCTCGGCCGGCCCGAACCGCTTGGACGCGTCAGCCGCCTCGACCGGGGCTGGTGCACCGTGCTCGCCGAACCCGAGGCGATCGGCGACACGACCATCGCGATCGAAGCGGCCGGCGGCGTGACCGACGCGACTGGCGACCCCGAGGGCGAACGCGACGATGACGGCGACGTTCGTCGCGCCCGCACGTTCGGGCAGGTGGCGGTGGGCGACTGGGTCGTGCTCTCCGACGACG
>JAYUAM010000408.1:0-1767 GCA_043741295.1 Acidimicrobiia bacterium | reverse complement strand
GGTCCGGCGGGCGAGGGCCGCCGTCACGCTCCGTTCAGGAGCGAGCGCAAAGGCCAGGGCGATCGCCGCCACCGCGAGGACGAGGACGACCGCGACATAGCGGCTGACGCGTCGCAGTTCGTGGCGACGGGCCATCGCCACGACCAGCGCGGCGACCCCGAGGCCCACCCAGGCCGCCCGCGTTCCCGATCCGATTGCGACGACGAGGACGGCGACCGCCACGGTGCCACCGAGCATGCGCCAGGCGATCGGCAACCGGCGCTCGAGCCACACCCCGACGGCCGGCGGCAGAAAGAGCGCACACGCCGCGCCGAGGTACGCGGCCGAACCGAACGGGCCGAGCAGGCGGACCGAGCCGGCGCCCGCCGCCACGGGCGCCCGCCAGAAGAGCTCGACCAACCCGTACCCGCCGAGGACCGCGCCGCCGGCGAGCAACCCGGCGACCAGTGCGCCGGCGCTACCCGACGACGGGTCGCCCACCTGCTGACCGACGAGGAACGCCAGTGCGCAGAGCACCCACAGCAGCAAGCCGGCGTGACGCTCTGCGGTGCCGACGACCCCCGCCCGGCCGGCGAGACCACCGATCGTGCACGTGACCGCCCAGACGACGACCGCCACCGCCAACAGCGTGCTCGTGCGATCGAGTCGCGCCGGGCGATGCCACAGCGCGAGCGCCGCCGAGCCGAGCGTGAGCACGCCGATCGCCGCCCACTTGGCCGCGCCGAAAGGGGCATAGCCCGACGGATCCACTGCCGCAACGGCGGCCAGCGGAACGATCGCCGGCACCGTGGTCCGGCGCGGCACTCCCACTCAGTCGCACGCTACCGGCACAGAACGGGCGGCGATAGACCCTGCGCGCGAATTCGACCACCGTGGGCACGCTCGATCGCACGGAGCGCGCCGGGCCAGCCGTTCAGATGCTCAAGCCGTTCAGATGCTCAGCGGCCCGCAGCCCGGCGGGCGAGCAACGGGTCGATCACCTGGTTCGGCCGCCGGGCCAGGGCGCCGCGCAGCCGGTCGGGCCGGACGTGACGCACGTCGTCACGGAGGTCGCCACGCCGGTTCTCGCGCTGGACCGCCGCCAGACTGCGCTCTCTCCAGAGTCGAGCCGCCGGATGACGATCCTCGCCGAGGGCGAGATCGGGCCGCACGGCTCGACCGGGTCGCTCCCCCAGCCGCGGGTCCGACCTTTGATCGACCACGTTGTCGACGTCGTCGTTCTCGTCGTTCTTGTCGTTCTCGTCGGCGTCGTCGGGGCCACGACGACCCCCGTCCGCGATCGAGCCATCGACGGGGCGATCGGCCCGGTCGTTGCGGTCACGGTCGTTGCGGTCACGGTCGTTGCGGTCGGAACGATCGGCCCGGCCCTGATCGTTGGGCGCCGGCCCGTCGGTGTGCACGGCGGCCCGGACCGGTGCCATCGTGTCGTACCCGAGCAGCACCTGACACTCGGGACAGAAGTAGGTGACGCGAGCCTGCTGCCCGTGCCGGCGCACCTCGATCGTGCCCCCGCAACGCAGACACGGTTTGCCGGTGCGGCCGTACACCGCGAGCCCGCCGGGCACGCCCGGAACCGTGATGCGACCGGCGTGACCGAGGTTCGCCCGCAGCATCGTGCTCGCCGTCTCGATGAGACGGAATCGCTGGTCGACCGACAGCGCTTCGACCGGCGAGAACGGCTGCAGCTCGCAGGCCCAGAGCACCTCGGACTTGAAGACGTTGCCGACACCGCAGGCGATGCGCTGGTCGAGCAACATCTCGGCCACG
>JAYUAM010000407.1:0-1770 GCA_043741295.1 Acidimicrobiia bacterium | reverse complement strand
CGCCGGCCGACGTGCTCGATGCCGCCACCATCACCGACGTCTACGGCGCCCATGTCACCGTGACGATCGACGCCGGCCGCCCCGTTGTCCTCCCCACTAGATCGAGAGCACGATGACCGATACGCCACCCACCGAGACGCCGACGACGCCTGAGGCCGCGCCGACCAAAGCGCCGGTGCCCGCCGCCCCCACCCGCCGGGCAGCCTCACTCGTGCTCGTGAACACGGGCGACGGCAAGGGGAAGTCGACCGCGGCGTTCGGCACGATGCTGCGCGCCGTAGCGCGCGGCTGGCCGGTGGCCGTCGTGCAGTTCCTCAAGTCGGGCTCGTGGCACGTGGGTGAGGAGGACATCGGTCGTCGGTTGGGCGTCGACTGGTGGGCCCTCGGCGACGGGTTCACGTGGGACAGCGAATCGATGGAGCAGACGCAGGCCGTCGCCCTCGAAGCGTGGCGCTTCGCGCGCGACACGATCGCCGCCGGGCAGCACCGCATGGTGATCCTCGACGAGATCACCTACCCGATCAACTGGGGCTGGATCGACGGCGACGAGGTGGCGGCGGCGATCGTCGGGCGGCCGGCCGACGTCAACGTCATCGTCACCGGCCGCGACGCGCCGGCGGCACTGATCGACATCGCCGACACCGTCACCGAGATGCGCAAGGTGCGTCACGCCTACGACCGCGGCATCCTCGCCAAGAAGGGCGTCGACTACTGATGCCGCTCACGTTCCTGGTCGGCGGGGCGCGCAGCGGAAAGTCGTCGCTCGCCGTCGACCTCGTCACGCGCCATGCGACGGCCGCGGGCGCTGCGCCCGTCGTCACCGTCGTCACCGCCGAGGCGGGCGACGAGGAGATGGCGGCGCGCATCGCCCGCCACCGCGCCGAGCGTCCCGCCGGCTGGTCGGTGGTCGAAGCGCCCCGCCGCCTTGCCAGCGCGCTCGCCGACGTGGACGACGGCTCGGGCCCGTACCGCGTCGTGCTGCTCGACTGCCTGTCGTTCTGGGTGGCCAACCTGATGCTCGACGACGTGCAGGACGCCGACATCGAGGCGGAGGCAGCACAGGCCGCGACCTGGGCCACGGCACGGGTCGCGCCGATCGTGGCCGTGAGCAACGAGGTGGGCTCCGGCGTCGTGCCCGACCATCCGCTCGGGCGCCGCTACCGGGACGTGCTCGGCCGGGTGAACGCCACCTGGGCGGCGGCCGCCGACGAGGCGTGGCTCGTCGTGGCCGGACGGGTCCTGGCGCTGGCGCCGGCGAGCGCGGCGTTCGGGTCTCGACCGTGAGCGGGCTCGTCGACGCGGTCAGCTTCCTGACCCGCGTGCCGGTCGATCGTCGCGTGGTCGGCGTCGGCGCGAGCCCACACCATCCCGACCGCATGATCGCCGATGCGGTTCCGTGGTTTCCGGTGGTCGGCGCTCTGGTCGGCGTGCTCGTGGGGCTCGTGTACTGGGCGGCGGCGTGGGCGCTGCCGCCCATGGTGGCCGCGACCGTGGCCGTCACCGTCGGCGTCGTCGTGACCGGCGCCTTCCACGAGGACGGGCTCGCCGACAGCGTCGACGCGCTGTGGGGCGGCTACGACCGCGCCCGGCGGCTCGCGATCCTGAAGGACTCGCGTCACGGCACCTATGGCGTGAGCGCGCTCGTGCTCTCGACCGTGTTGCGCGTCGCCGCGCTCGGCTCGCTCGCACCAGGGCGCACCGCACTCGGCGCGCTCGTCGCCGCCCAC
The DNA here is from genome assembly GCA_043741295.1 of Acidimicrobiia bacterium. Taxonomy (GTDB): domain Bacteria; phylum Actinomycetota; class Acidimicrobiia; order Acidimicrobiales; family Ilumatobacteraceae; genus JAYUAM01. The sequence goes on along the minus strand of JAYUAM010000407.1, from coordinate 43 downwards.
GCCCTGGGCCGCGGAGCCGCGGTGGCGATGATGGGCACGACAC
>JAYUAM010000406.1:0-1772 GCA_043741295.1 Acidimicrobiia bacterium | reverse complement strand
CGCCGGCCCGGCGCGCTGAAGGACCTCGCGAACCAGGCCGGACGCAGCGTGTTCGTGGCGCCGGACCTCGTGCAGGGCACCTTGGTCGAAGCGTTCGCCAGGTTGCCGGATCTCGACACGCCGTGGGAGCGCGCGGTGTACACGATGTTCTTCGTCGCCGAGATCCACCCGTTCGACGACGGCAATGGCCGCATCGCCCGGATCATGATGAACGGCGAACTCGTGGCCAACGCCGAGACCCGCATCATCATCCCTACTGTGTTCCGCTCCGACTACCTCGGCGCGCTTCGCCGCCTGACCCGCGACGACGACCCGAGCGTGTTCGTGAAGGCAATGCGCTACGCCCACGACTGGACGTTCGGCATCGAGTTCGAAAGCGTCGAGAGCGCCACAACGCAGCTCGCCGTGACGAACGCATTCGAGGAGGACGACAGCGGCCGACGGCTCCTACTGCCCCAACGCTCCCGCGACGTGATCGCGAGCCTCTAGATCGGGCGGTAGCGCGTCGGCCGACGGCGCGGCTCGGGGCCCTCGTCACCTCCGGGCGCGCCACCGCCCATCGGCATGAAGGGCATGAAGCCGTTGCTCGCCTTCTTCGTCGCAGTCGCGGCCACCGCGGCTCCTGCCGCCGCCAGCGTCACGGTGGGCGGTGCATGTGGTGGCCGGCGTCGATGCTGGCCGCGTCGTACCGATCGTTCGACCAGGCGCATCCGATCTTCGCCACGAGGCGATCACCGTCACGGTCGGGCGCGACGCGTCGATGGCGCTTCGGCTGGCGAGCAACGCCGTCTCGTCGCATCACTGCACGGTGACGATTGCAGTCGGCGCCGAGCAGGCGGACAGCGACGCCGCACCACCGACGATCACGGTCACCGATGCCGGCTCGCGCAACGGCACGGTGGTGCGCGGCGTGCGCATCGGCACCGAGCCCGTGGCCGTCGCACCCGGTGAACTCGTGCGTTGCGGCCCGGCCGTCTTCTACGTCGGTGAGATCCCGATCCCCGACACGCCGCGCAGCGTCGCCGCGCTGCTCGACCTGTCGCCGTCCGGACCCGTGGCGTTCAACCGCTCACCCGTCGACCTGCCGCCCGGGCCCGGTCCCGAGGTGGCGTTACCAGCGCCGCCGCGCCGGCCGCGCACCGGGCGGCCGGGGATCATCGGGCTGCTGTTGCCGATGGCCCTCGCGGCGGTGATGGTGATCCACTTCAAGAACCTGATGTACGGGCTCTTCGCGCTGATGGGTCCGGTGATGATGCTCGTGTCGACGGCCGACCGGGCGAGCCGCAACCGGCGCGTGCGCCGCCGGTCCGGCCGCCGCTACCGGACCGAGCTCGACGACGTGCGGGGCGACCTGCGCACGGCCAACGAGCATGAGCAGCGACGACGCCGAGCGATGCATCCCGACCTCGCCGAGCTGGCGCGGCGCGCCGATGTTTCGGGTGCTGCCCTCTGGAGTCGCCGCCGGGACCATCCCCAGTTCCTCACCCTGGCGCTCGGACTCGCCGACGTGCCGTGGGACCCGCCGGTCGCCGAGGTTCCCGACGAGCTCGACGAGCTGCGCACCGCCGTCGAACAAGCGGGCGTGCTCCACCAGGCGCCCCTCACTGTCGGCCTGCTGCCGGGCACGACGATCGGGCTTGCGGGCAACCGGGCCGGCGCGGCGGCGACGGCCCGCGGGCTCGTGCTGCAGGCTGCGGTGCTCCACGGCCCGGCCGAGGTCCGCGTCGTGCTCGTCACCGGCGCCGTCGGCGCGCCCGACTGGGAGTGGATGA
>JAYUAM010000405.1:0-1775 GCA_043741295.1 Acidimicrobiia bacterium | reverse complement strand
GCGTCGACCCGGCCATCGGCGAGGCGGGCGACCTCGACACCGTCGTCATCGTGCTCACCCACGAGAACGGGTGCATCACCACGATCGACAACAGCCGTCAGGCCGTCTACGGCTACGACCAGCGGGTGGAGGCGTTCGGCTCGAAAGGCATGGCGCAGTCCGACAACCCTCGGGGTCACACCGGCACGATGAGCACGCAGGCCGGCACTCGTGCGGCGACGATCCCGTACTTCTTCCTCGACCGCTACATCCCGAGCTACGTGAACGAGTGGGAGGCGTTCGTCGCGATGGTGCGCGACAAGTCCCCCTCGCCCGTGCCGGCCGAAGCCGGTCGGGCCCCGCTGATCATCGGCCTTGCGGCGCTGAAGTCGGTGCGCGACGGCCGCCCCGTGCGCACCGCCGAGATCACCGGCGGCTGATCCCGCTCGGCTCAGCCGTGCCGGGGACCGCCACTGCCCGACGAGCGTGCGCGGCTGTGGTGTCGACATGAACTGTCCCGGATCAGAGACGTATGCGTCTCCAGATCGGGACAGTTCGCCGACGCCGGCCGGCCTCCGCCCGGCTACGTGACCGACGCGGGTTCGGTGGCGGGCAGGAGCGGGTCGACGGCGGTGCGGATCATGTCGGCGAACAGGCCGAGGGCGTGCTCGTGGCGCGGGCTCAACAGGCCCGAGCGGTACATGCCCGAGGCGAGGTTGCGTTGGACGTGTTCGCACACACGCACGTCCTCGTCGGCGACGATCTCGGACTCCTTCACGAGCGCCTCGATCGAGTTCGAGTCGGCGGCCGCTTCGTCGGTGAAGAAGTACTCGAAGATGAGCTCGCTCTCGCCATGACCGCGCGGCAGCCACCGCTCGACGGCCATGCCGCCGTTGAACACGTTGAACGAGAACGTCGGCCAGAAGTAGGCCCAGATGCCCGTCCAGTCCGTGCCGTCGCGCGGCGGCGCCTCGTGCAGGTTGTAGCGCGGGTCGCTGCCGACGATCACGCGGTACTGGCGCGCGCTCACCGCGCGCGCCAACGTGCCGGCGTGCACCGTGGGCAGGTGGTAGCCCTCGTTGAAGTTGTCCGCGTAGGTCTTCCAGTTCGCCGCCATCATCCGACGCGACGACCAGTAGTAGCGGAAGGTCTCCATCGGGAACGCCTCGCAGTGCTGCGGGAAGTCGCCGAGCCACTTGTGCAGGTCGGGCGTCGTGGCGTCGAGGCAGACGAACACCATGCCCCGCCACGAGTCGACCCGCACCGGCGTGAGGCCGATGCCGTCGGGCAGTTCGCCACCGAAGTCACGCGCATGGTGCAACGAGCCGTCGCCGTTGAACGTCCAACCGTGGTAGCGGCACACGAGGCTCAGCTGGCAGCCGCTGCCGTCCCACACGATCGGCCCGGCACGGTGCGGGCACACGTTGTGGAAGGCCCGCAACGTTCCGTCGCCGGCGCGCTGCACGAACAGGGGCCACCCGGCGAGATCCTCGGTGAGGTAGTCGCCGGGGCGGGCGAGCTGGTGCTCGTAGCCGACCAGGTTCCACGCCTTGGCGAACACCACGTCCCTCTCGATGGCGAACACCGCCGCGTCGGTGTAGTAGCGAGCCGAGAGGGTCTGGTTGAGCGCCACGGGAGAAAGCCTACGCAGCTAGGCCGGATTGGGAAACGCGCCACCGCCCGAGAGCGCCGAAGGCAGCCACGTCACCAGGCGTTCAGCGATGGCGTCACCACTTTGGGCGAGCAGGTGCCCGTCGCCCGGAAGGACCACGACCTCGCCCGATCCGGCGATGTCC
>JAYUAM010000404.1:0-10226 GCA_043741295.1 Acidimicrobiia bacterium | reverse complement strand
GATTGCGACGACGAGCTGACCCACGTGACCACGGATCAGGCGCTGCGGCGTCTGATCCCGTCAGATGTGGTAGATTTTTACCATGGTGCAGTCCCATCTGGTTGCCATCGATAGGTCTGGACGATTGGTCATTCCAAAGGCCCTGCGTGACGAGCTCGGGCTCCAGCCCGGCCAGGCTCTTCGCGCGTCGGTGCGCGACGGTCGCCTGGAGGTTGTTCCCGAGGCGATGGACGCCACCCTCGTCGATCGCGACGGGGTGCTCGTGATCACTCCCGCTGAGGCACCTGGCTCGCTCACCCGGGAGGACGTCCGGGCGCTCCTCGAAGCCTCCCGACGGTGACTCGGACGCCGGACACATCGGTCGTCGTCGCCGGGCTCTGCGCCTGGCACCCAGACCACGAGGTCGCGCTTCCGGAGCTGGCCGGGCGACCGATCGTCGTCGCGCACGTGCTTGTCGAGTCATACTCCGTGCTCACCCGCCTTCCGCACAACCAACGCGTCAAGCCCGAGCTCGCCGCGGCCGCGCTTGCCGCAGCGTTCGCCGAGCGTGCGGTCGCGATGACAGGACCGGAGATCCGAACGCTGATCGACCTGCTGGCGCGTTCAGGAGTGCACGGTGGCGCTGCCTACGACGCCGTGATTGCGGCGACGGCGCGTCGACACGAGCTCACACTGGTCACGCTCGACGCGCGAGCAGCAACGACCTATGACGTCATCGGCGTCGAGACGGAGTTCCTCAGCCGTTGATCGGGGCGGTTGTCCATCAATGACCCGCGAAGGTGGCCCTCGACCGGCGGCGTCTCGAACTTCGGTGACTTGACCGCGCTGACCGACGTCAAGTCACCGAAGTTCGCCGTTGGCCCGATCCTGAATCCCGTCCCTGGTCGATCGACGCGACCGCAGTAGCGTGACGGAGGAGTGCCTGCGGGATGGCGTCACGAAGTGCGGGATTGGGGAGCGTGGGATGCGATCGGGCACTCGTCGGTTTTTGACGCTCGTCGTGGCGATGGCCGCAGCGGTTACGCCCGCATTGGCCGTGCATGGCGTCGCCGACGCCGCGACCCCCACCGTCGACGGGCAGTTCGCCGGTCTCGGCGTGCTCCCAGGCGGCTTCTCGGTCAACCTCACCGTGGTCGGCCGGGGCGCCGTGCCGGCCACTGGCGTCGGCGCGGTGGCCCTCAACGTCACCGCCACGAACCCGTCGGCGTCGAGCTATCTCACGGTGTGGCCGGCGGGCGCCGCCAAGCCGACCGCGTCGAACCTCAACGTGGTGCCGGGCCAGACGGTGCCGAACATGGTGATCGTGCCGGTCGGCACCAACGGGCAGATCTCGATCTACAACAACGCCGGCACGGTGGACGTCGTCGTCGACGTGCTCGGGTGGTTCCCGATGGGCTCGGGCTACACGGGTCTCACACCGGCCCGGCTGCTGGACACCCGGGCGGCGCCCACGATCGACGGCCAGTTCCAGGGGGCGGGCGCCGTGCGGCAGGCGGGCTCCACCGATCTCACCGTCGTCGGCCGCGGCAACGTGCCAGCGACTGGAGTCGGCGCGGTGGCGCTCAACGTCACCGCTACCAACCCGACGGCGCCGAGCTACCTCACGGTGTGGCCGGCAGGCGCCGCAAAACCGACTGCGTCGAACCTCAACGTCGTGCCGGGCCAGACGGTGCCGAACATGGTGATCGTCCCCGTCGGTGCCGACGGGAAGATCTCGATCTACAACAACGCCGGCTCGGTCGATGTGATCGCCGATGTGCTCGGCTGGTTCCCCGCCGGCAACAGCTACCACGGGCTGACGCCAGCCCGCCTGATGGACTCCCGGGCCGGGCTGTCCACGATCGACGGTCAGTTCCTGGGCACCGGCCCGATCGGCAGCGGTGGCTCGACCAACCTCACCGTCGTGGGGCGGGGCAGCGTGCCGGCGACCGGTGTCGGCGCAGTGGCGTTGAACGTCACCGCCGCCGGACCCACGATCGCCGGCTACCTCACCGCCTGGCCGGCTGGCGCACCCCGGCCGACGGCGTCAAACCTGAACTTCGTTCCCGGCCAGACGGTGCCGAACATGGTGATCGTCCCGGTCGGTGCGAGCGGCCAGATCTCCCTGTTCAACAACGCCGGCAACGTCGACGTGGTGGTCGACGTACTCGGCTGGTTCCCGGCCGGGAACGCCTACACCGGGCTCACGCCGGCCCGCCTGATGGACACCCGCACGGCGCCCGCCGCCGCCGCTGGTGCAGCCCGCAACCTGCTGCTCGTGCGCCCGGCCCTGCACCAGATGGCGGGCGCCGACCGCGTCGCCGTGTGGGTGTGCGAGCCCCCCGCCAACAGTGCCCAGCCGATCTACGCCGAGCCCGGTGACGGCACCAACCGCGTGCCGGCGGATCCGGCCGCGATTGCCGCGTGGGCGCAACAGAACGTGACCCCGTTCTTCGCCGTCGAGTCCGTTGCGCGCTACGTCCCGAGCTTCTTCGCCGCCGGACGCATCCCGCTGTCGGTCACCGACGGGCCCACCGAGTGTCTCGCCAGAGCCGTCGCCGCTACGGGACGCCCGTTCACCAACGTGCTCGCCACGGACACCGCGACGTACGGCGGCGGGTTCGGTTCGGCCGGGCTGATCGGACCGTCCGACGCGTCGAACCTCGACCGGCTCTCGGTGCCGCCCGCCGAGAGCCGACGGGGCGTGTGGGTGGGCGGCGGGGCCACCGCCGGCTCGCGCCTCGCCCCGGTCGTGGTCGACCACGAGCTCGGACACTCCGTGCACTGGCCGCACTCCTACACCGGGCCGGACACCGCCTACGACAACCCCACCGACATGATGAGCGAGATGCCGCAAAGCGCGTCGTGCGAGCGGTCGTTCGGGGGCGGCGGAACCGAGCGCTGGCCGTGCAACCCGCTCAACACGATGGCCTTCAATCGGTTCGCCGCCGGCTGGATCGAGGAAGGTCAGGTCGCCCTCCACCAGTCGGGCAGCGAGACGCTGACGCTCGACGCACCGATGGCCGAGGGGCTGCAGTTCGCCGCCGCCCCCGACCCGGCGAACCCGAAGGTGATGCTGACGCTCGAGGCCCGGCCGAAGGTCGGCTACGACAGCGGCCTGGACATCGAGGGCGTCGCTCTGTACGTCGTCGACCAGCGGGCCAACGAATGCCGTCGCGCGATCAGCGGCGCCTGCCTCAGCGCCGCACGTCGGCAGGCGCCGGCCCTCGGTCAACCGCACGGATCGCAGAGCATCGTGCCCGTTGGATCGACGGTCACGGTGTACGGCATCACGGTCAGTGTCACCGGGCGGACGGGGAACGCATTCACGGTCCAGGTGTCCGGCACGTTCGCTGCCCCCGCCCAGCTGCCGATCGCCGACGACGGCGGCGTCTGATCGAGCGACCCTTGACGTCGTGTTTCCGCGGCGCCGCCTCGGTGTCCGCGCTCGTCCGCACCGGGCTTCGGCCGGCCGGGCCCCCCGCATCCTGCTCAGTTCGTGTTGAAACCGTTGGCTTCGATCGTCGCCTGGAACCAGCGGGCGCTGGCCTTCGGGGTGCGCGCGAGCGTGTCGTAGTCGACGTGGACGACGCCGAAGCGCTTACCGTAGCCGTGGGCCCACTCGAAGTTGTCCATCAAGGACCAGACGAAGTAGCCCCTGACCGGCGCGCCGTCGTCGATCGCCTGGCGTACTGCGCCGAGGTGCGCGCGCAGGAACGCGACCCGTCGGGGATCATCGACCCGACCGTCGACGAGCTCGTCCTCGAAGGCCGCTCCGTTCTCGGTGATGTAGATCGCCGGCGGTGCGTAGTCGCGGGCGACGCGCGTGAGCAGTTGACCGAACGTCTCCGGCACGATGGGCCAGCCCATGGCCGTGAGCTCGTACCCCGCAGCGGTCAGCTCGTCGGGCGTGAGGTAGTCGAAGCCGAGCGGGTTGTCGGGCTCGGTCGCCGGCCGCACGACCGCCGGAGCGTACGAGTTGATGCCGAGGAAGTCGGTGGGTGTGGCGATCTCGTCGAGATCGGCGTCGGACACCGGGAGCATCGCCGCGCCGAAGCGCTCGACCATGTCGGCCGGGTAGCCGCGCCCGTAGAGCGGGTCGAGGAACCACCGGTTGGCGTACCCGTCGAGCGCCTGCACAGCGGCGAGGTCTTGGGGCGAGTCCGTGCGGCCCCGGCCGAGCCCGAGGTTCACGGTGATGCCCACACGGGCCGTCGCCGAGAGGGCGCGGATGGCCGGCACGGCCCGCCCGTGGGAGAGCAGCAGGTGGTGGGCGACGGAGATGGCGGTAGCCAGGTCGTTGTTGCCCGGTGCGTGCTCGCCCACGTAGTTGGCGAGGAAGCTCGCGACCCACGGCTCGTTGTGGGTGATCCAGTGCGTGACGCGGTCACCGAGCCGCCCGACGACCGCCTCGGCGTAGCGCACGTAGGCGTCGACAGTGGACCGGTTCGTCCAGCCGCCGTTGTCCTGCAGCGCCTGGGGCAGGTCCCAGTGGTACAGCGTGGCGAACGGCGTGATACCACGGGCGAGAAGCCCGTCGACGACGCGCTCGTAGAAGTCGAGGCCGAGTGGGTTAAGCGGGCCGTCGCCATCCGGGATCACGCGCGGCCACGCCACCGAGAACCGGTAGGCGCGCAGGCCGAGATCGGCCATCAGATGGAGATCGGCGTCCAGCCGGTGGTAGTGGTCGCAGGCCACATCACCGGTGTCGCCGTTGGCCACCTTGCCGGGCGTGCGGCAGAACGTGTCCCAGATCGACGGACCGCGGCCGTCCTCGTCGAACGCCCCCTCGATCTGGTACGACGCTGTGGCCGCACCCCACACGAACCCGCCCGGAAACTCGATCTTCGACATCGGTCCTGCCTACTAGCTGCGGCCGCGACGCGTCCAGATCCGTCGCAGGGCCGAGCGGCACCCAGATCCCGGGCCGGGCGACGAGTTAGGCCGCGGGCCGGGCGCGGGGCCGACCGTTGACGCCGAACCTGCGGCTATGGCAGGCACGACGTCAACGTTCGGGCCGTCGGCGGGAGTGTGCCTGGCGTCGGCGGCGTCAGTGCAGCCACCAGACGATGGCTTCGTAGGGGCGCAGCGCAATCGAACTTGGGTCGGCCTGCGCCGGCACGTCGTAGTTCGATATGAGGATCTCGCCAGCCTCGCCGGCGACGTCGGCGGGCAGCGCGAACGTGGGTGTCCCCGCGGTGAAGTTGCACACCACGAGCAGCCGGTCGCCCGGGGCGCCGTCCACCCCGCCGGACAGCGTGCGGGTGTAGGCGTAGACCTCGGTGTCGTCGGGCTGCAGCAGCGCGTAGTGCCCGTAGACCATCACCGGGTTCGCCTTCCGCAGTTCGATCAGTCGGCGGTAGAAATGGAACACCGACCCGGGATCGGCGACGGCGGCCGTGGCGTTGATGCTGCGGAAGTTCGGGTTCACGGCGATCCAGGGAGCACCGGTCGTGAACCCGCCGTGGACTCCGTCGTCCCACTGCATCGGCGTGCGGGCGTTGTCGCGGCCCTTGACGTAGATCGAGGTCATCACGTCCTCGGGGTTCCGTCCCTCGGCCATCGTCTGGTGGTACATGTTCAGGGTCTCGATGTCGCGGTACGAGTCGATCGACTCGAACCTCACGTTCGTCATGCCCAGCTCTTCGCCCTGGTAGATGTAGGGCGTCCCTTGTTGCAGATGCAACCAGGTGGCGAGCATCTTCGCGGACTCGACGCGGTACCGGCCGTCGTCACCCCAGCGTGAGACGGGGCGCGGCTGGTCGTGGTTCGACAGGTACAGGCTGTTCCAGCCCCGGCCGTCGAGCTCGGTCTGCCAGCGGCTCATCACCCGCTTCAGATCTCGCAGGTCGAGCGGCTTCAGGTCCCACTTGCTGCCGTGGCTGTCGAGGCCCATGTGCTCGAACTGGAACACCATGTCGAGCGGGCCGGTGTCGGCGTTGGTCAGCGCGACACCGTGCTCGGGCGTCACCATCGGTGTCTCACCCACGGTCATGATGTCGTAGCGCGAGAGCACGTCGTCGCGCATCTCGCCGAGGAACTCCAAGAGGCGCGGTCCGTTGGCGGCGAGGTGCTCGGCGTGCTGGAGGAAGCCCGGCTGCCGAGGCCGAGCGTCGGGTAGGCCGGGCACCTTGGAGATCAGGTTGATGACGTCCATGCGGAAGCCGTCGATGCCCTTGTCGAGCCAGAACCGCATGAGATCCCACACCTCGTCGCGCACGACCGGGTTCTCCCAGTTGAGGTCGGGCTGCTTGGTGGAGAAGAGGTGCAGGAAGTACTCGCCGGTGCGCTCGTCGAGCTTCCACGCTGGCCCACTGAAGAACGACGTCCAGTTGTTCGGCAGGCCCTGGCGTTCGGCGGCGTCGGGGGCGTCGGCGGGGGAGGGCGGCCGCCAGATGTAGTAGTCGCGGTACGGGTTGTCCGTCGACGAGCTCGACTCCACGAACCAGGCGTGCTCGTCGGAGCTGTGGTTCACGACGAGGTCCATCATCAGCTTGATGCCGCGCTCGTGCATCGCCGCGAGCATCTCGTCGAAGTCGGCCATCGTGCCGAACTCGGCCATGATCGCCCGGTAGTCGCTGATGTCGTAGCCGTTGTCGTCGTTCGGCGACGCATAGATCGGTGAGAGCCACACCACGTCGACGCCAAGCAGCGCGAGATGATCGAGCTTGGCCGTGATGCCCCGCAGGTCGCCGACACCGTCGCCGTCGCTGTCACAGAAGCTGCGTGGGTAGATCTGGTACACGACCGCTTCCTTCCACCAGCGACGATCTAGCGGTTCGGGGCGAGACCTCACGACGCGACTGCTCATGTCCTGGCCGCCTCGGACGTCGTGGCCGCCACGTCGCTGAGGAACGTGATCGCCCGCCGGAACACGCCGTCCACGTCGTCGTGGCCGCCGAAGAAGTGCTCGGCTCCGTCGATCGCGTCGAGCTGCACGTGGGCGCCCACAGCGGCGAGCGCGTCGCGCAACCGCGCGCTCTGGTCGAACGGCGCCATCGTGTCGGCCGTTCCGTGCTGCAGCAGGAACGGGGGAGCGTCGGGGCGGGCCTGGTGCGGCGTGCTCGCCTCCCGGGCCAGCGCGGCGACCGTGCCCAGCGGGCCGCCGAGGAAGAGCGCGGGATACGACTCGGGGTCCTCCTGGTCGAGCGCGGTGAAGTCGGTGATCGGGTACCAGCACACCACACCAGCGATGCCCGACACATCGGTCGCCAGACCGAGCGCCGCGGCCAGGTAGCCACCGGCCGACTGGCCCCACACGGCGAGACGCGACGGGTCGCCGCCGAACTCGGCGATGTTCGCCTGCGTCCAGCGCAGCGCGTCCTTCACATCGTCGAGCGCCGCCGGCCACAGCGCCTCGCCACTGAACCGGTAGTCGCACGAGACGACGACGAACCCGGCGGCGGTGATGCGCCCGAAAAAGCCCTCGGGCCACGGGCGCGTCTCACGCGGCGTGCGGTGCCGGCCGCTCACGCGCCACCCGCCGCCGTGGATGTTGAGCACGACGGGCAGCAACCCCGCGGGGTCGTGCGTGGGGGAGAGGTCGGGACGGTAGACGTCGAGCTGGAGGGCGCGGAAGCCCTCTTTCTCGGCGTAGACGATGGCGCGGTCGACGATCACGGAGCCCTTCTAGCGCACGCGTCGGCTGCGGCGCACGTGCCGGGCGACGCGACAGACACGTCAGAACCGATGGCTGACCCAGTCCTGCTGGCCGGCAGCGGCGAGCTTGCCGAGCAGCTTGAGCAACGTCGCCTGCTCGTCGACGTCGAGGGCGGCGGCCCACTCGGTCTCCCGGGCATTATGGGCGCGGTACGCCACTTCCAACCGGCGCCGGCCGACCGCGGTCAACGCCAGGATCACCGACCGGCCGTCGTCCGCCGCGCTCGTCCGGCGCACCAGACCGTCGGCCTCCAGGGTCTTGGTGAGGGCCGACACGGCCTGGCGGCTCATGCCGCTCAGCTCGGCCAGCCGGCTCGATTCCAGCGGCCCCGACACCCACAACGTGAAGAGTGAGCGGAACGCCGCCCAGCTCCAGCCGCCCGGGCGGTGCACGGTGGACTCGAGGTCGTAGACGATCACGTTGGTGACGCGATGGAGCAGCAGCACCATGCGCATCGCATCGGTGTCGATGCCGTCGAGCCGTTCGTCCACGACCTCGACGGCGACGTCGATGAACCCGAGCGCAGCATCACCTGTTGACGAAGTCATACAACGTTTGATTATATAGCAGAACACCACCTCGTGGTCCAGAGCCAAGTTGTCCAGAGGGAGTCCAGATGCCCGCACGATCCGGCCGAGACGTGATCGAGAACCTGGCGAAGAACCCGCCCACGCTGTGGCTCGACGGCGAACAGGTCGCCGACCCCACGACGCACCCGCTCACCGCCAACGCCGCCCGCTCGCTCGCCGCGCTGTACGACCTGCAGACGCGGCCCGACCTCGTCGACACGATGACCACGACAAGCCCGACGACGGGGGAGCGCGTGGGGATGAGCTTCGTCGTCCCCGAGACCGTGGAGGATCTGCAGCGCCGCTCGGCGATGCACCGGGTGTGGGCCGACGCATCGCTCGGCTTCCTCGGGCGCGCGCCGGACTACCTGAACGTGAACGTGATGGCCGCCGGCACGGCGCCCGGCTACTTCGACCAGTGCGACCCCCGCTTCGGGGCGAACATGACGAAGTACTTCGAGTACGTGCGCGAGCACGACCTCGCCCTCACCCACGCCCTCACGAACCCGCAGGTGGACCGCAGCCGATTGGTGTCCGAGCTGCCCGACCCCTTCATCGCTCTCGGCGTCGTGCGCGAAACGAGCGACGGCATCATCGTGCGCGGCGCGCGCATGCTCGCCACACTGCCGATCTCGGACGAGATCCTCATCTTCCCGTCCACCGTCAACAAGGTCACCGACGAGCTGAAGCCCTACGCCCTGGCGTTCGCCATCCCGAACGACACGCCGGGACTTGCGTTCCAGTGCCGCGAGCCGCTCGACCTCGGCCGCAGCCACGCCGACCACCCGCTCGGCTCGCGCTTCGACGAGCTCGATGCGATGGTGTTCTTCGACGACGTGCTCGTGCCGTGGCACCGCGTGTTCCTGATGAACGACGTCGACCTCGCCAACCGCGCCTACGCCGAGACCGGCGCCGTGCTGCACATGGCCCATCAGGTGGTGAACCTGAAGATCGCCAAGACCGAGGCGTTCCTCGGCACGATCCAGGCGGTGATCGACATGATCGGCACCGCCGGCTACCAGCACGTGCAGGAGATGGTCGCTGAGGTCGCGGTGATTCTCGAGATCATGAAGGCGCTCAAGGTCGCTTCCGAGGTCGGGGCGACGAAGAACCGCTACGGCGTGATGACCCCGCTGCGGGGCCCGCTCGATGCCGCCCGCAACTACTACCCGACGGTGTACCCGCGCCTCGTGGAGATTCTGCGCCTCGTCGCATCCAGCGGCCTGATCATGATCCCCACACTGGCGGACCGTCGGGGGCCGAAGGGACCCGACATCGCTAAGTACCTCGCGTCGGCCGGCGGCGACGCCGAGGAGCGCGTGCGCCTCATGCGCCTGGCGTGGGACATGACGATCTCCGGCTTCGGCGGACGCCAGTCGCACTACGAGAACTTCTTCTTCGGCGACCCGGTGCGCATGCGCCAGGCGCTGTTCAACATCTACGACCGTACGGCCGCGGTCGAGCGGGTGAAGGCGTTCGCCGCCGACGACACGTGGCCCGTGCTCAAATCCTGAAGGGCCGCCAGGTCAAGATCGGTTCTGATCGCTCCACGGGCCTGGAGAACCGTCCGACCAGGGGCGTGTGGCAGCAGTCGACGGCAAACCCGTCGAGACGACAGGTTGGGTCGGTCGCCCGTGGGCGGCGCGCCTCGTGTGGGCCGTCGCCGCGCTCGCGCCGTTGCCGGCGACGTTGCTCAGCTCGTACGTCGTGTCGCATCTGTGGTCGCGGCCGAACACGTTGGGCCCGATCGCCGGGTGGTGGCTGACCCTGCTCGGCGTCGCCGTCGTCGTCTCGATCGCCGTCGACCGGGTCGCCCGGCGTCTGCTCCCACTGGCGACCTTGCTGCGGCTCTCGCTCATCTTCCCCGACGAGACGCCGTCACGCTTCCGCGTCGCGCTACGCAGCGGCAACGCCAAGCTGCTCGAGAAGCGTCTCGCCGATCTCGGTCGCTCGGAGTTGCCGGGTGGCAGTTCGGAGGTCGCCGCACTGCTGCTCGAGCTCGTCACCGCTCTCGGGAC
>JAYUAM010000403.1:0-4415 GCA_043741295.1 Acidimicrobiia bacterium | reverse complement strand
GACCGAGGCAGGCGGCGGTCTGCTTGCGGTCCTCGTGCAGCCACTGCGTCGAGATGAAGAGCTCCACCCCCGTGCTGCCGGGATCGGGCAGCGCAAGGGCCGCCTCGGTGCCGAGGAACGCCTGGTCCTGCATGCCGATCTCGTACGTGCCCTCGACGACGAACGGACCCGTCGCGTCGGGGTCGCCGCAACGGATCGGTTGATGGCGGATGACGTTGCCGTCGGGGTGGATCGGCGCATGCCCCCCGGCGATGGCAACCTCGGCATCGAGCAACGGGTCGAGCACGTCGTAGGCGACGACGATGGCGGCCAGCGCCCGTCGGCACGTCTCGGGGTGATCGGCCGCCACGGCCGCGAGAGGTTCGCCGACGTAGCGCACGACCTCGCTGGCGAACACCGGCTGGTCCTGGCTGATGAGCCCGTAGGTCGCTGCGCCGGGGACGTCGGCAGCGGTGATGATCGCCTCGACCCCGTCGATCGCCCACGCGCCGGTGACGTCGATCGACGTGATGCGCGCGTACGGATGCGGTGAGCGCAGCGTGGCGCCCCACAGCATGCCGTCGGCCTGCAGGTCGTTGGAGAAGGCGAACGTGCCCTGCGTCTTGGCCGTACCGTCGGGCCGTGCCGGGCTCGTGCCGATCACGCCGCGGCGCGTCGATGTCGTCGCGTCGACGGTCGTGGTCGCGGTGGCCGTCGTTGCGTCGACGGTCGTGCTCGCGGTGGCCGTCGTTGCGTCGACGGTCGTGGTCGCGGTGCTCGCCGTCGTCGTCATGACCGACCCCGTTCGGCGACCACGGCTTCGACGGCGGCGAGGATGCGGCCATACCCGGTGCAGCGGCAGATGTTGCCGGACAGCGCCTCGCGCACCTCGAGCTCGCTCGGTGAGGCATTGCGAGCAAGGAGGTCGTGCACGGCGACCACGAGCCCCGGTGTGCAGTACCCGCACTGCACACCACCGGCGGTCACGAAGGCGCGCTGCACGTCGGTGACGACACGCCGATCGATACCGGTGCCCGGCTCGCTGTCGCCGAGACCCTCGACCGTCGTGATCTCCCGGTCGACGGCGGCCGCCGCCAGCACGAGACACGAGCACAGGAGCCGCTCGTCGACGACGACCGAGCACGATCCGCACTCGCCCTGCTCGCACGCGCCCTTCGCGCCCGGGAGCCCGAGCCGCTCGCGCAGCACGTAGAGCAGGCTCTCGCCGAGCCAGGCGTCGGCCACGTACCGGCTGCGGCCATTGACGCGCAGCCGGTACGCCAGCGGCGCTCCCCCGACGTTCGACGCGCTCACTGTGCCCCCCTCGTTCGACGCGCTCACTGTGCCCCCGGCGTTCGACGCGCTCACTGTGCCCCCGTCGTTCGACGCGCTCACTGCGGGAACGCCCGCAGCAGGAGCCGGCCGGCCAACACGCCGACCGCGTGGCGGCGATAGTCGGCGGTGGAGCGGTGGTCGTCGATCGGGCGTGCCGCTCCGCGGGCGAGGTCGGCGAACCGGGCGGCCAAACCCTCGGTGTCGGCCATCGTCATCGTGTGCCAATCCACTGCATCGGCGGCGAACCGTTCGGCATCGGTGGCCCGCACCACCGTCGGCCCCACCGCGCCGAGCGCGAGCCGGACCGTGCGCGTGAGCCGGTCGACCACGAGGCACGCCGAGGTGGTGGCGATTACCATCGCGTTGCGCACGCCGACCTTGCTGTAGCCCTGCCAGCCCTCGGTCGCAGGGATGCGCACGGCGACGATCAGCTCGTCGTCGCGTCGCACGGTCCGCTTCACGCCGACCATGAACTCGCCGACGGGCACGATGCGCCGTCCGGTGAGCGACGCCAGTTCGATCGTGGCATCGAGCGCGGCGAGGACCGGTAGCCCGTCGCCGGCCGGTGAGCACGTGCCGAGGTTGCCACCGATCGTCGCCGCGTTGCGGATCTGGGGCGAGCCGACCGTGCGCGCCGCCTGGGCCAGGGCTGGCATCACCGCGGCCGCGGCCGGCTGCTCGAGCTCCCCGTAGGTGACGCCGGAACCGATCACGATCTCGCCCGTCGCCTCGTCACGCCGCCACCCCTTCAACCCGGCGATGCGGTCGACGGCCACCACGGACGCCGGCCGACGATGCCCGAAGTTGACCTCGACCATCAGGTCGGTTCCGCCGGCGAGCACGTGGGCCGACGGGTCGGCGGCGAGGGCAGCGAGCGCCTGGTCGAGGGTGGTGGGGACGACGACGCTCATGTCCGCCCGATTGTACAAACGGTACAGACCGGGCGCCGAGACGGCCCGGGTCAGTCCGGTGCGCCGCGCCGCAGCTCGGCGGGCATGATCCGCACGGCGAACGGCTCGTCGACGACGAGCGGCTCGCTCCCCCGCGCCCGGGCCGACTCCTGAAACACCCCGTCGACGAGCGCGAAGGCGATGATCGCCGGCTCGTCAGGGTCGACGATCCAGTAGAGCGCGCACCCGGCCGCGGCGTAGGCGTGGCGCTTCGTCACCAGGTCGCGCTCGTGCGACGACGGCGACAGGATCTCGACGGCGAGGAGCGGCGGGCGCCGGATCGCCAGGGCGTCGAGCGCGTCCGGGTGGACCACGACGAGGTCGGGCTGGCGCACGTGCGCCGGTCGCTCGGGCTGGAGGACCCAGTCGACCGGTGCGGTGAGCACGAGCAACGGCTCGGGCGCGGCGGCCGATAGCACGACGTGGAGCCGGCTGCTCACAACCTGATGTCGGGTGTTCGGTGCGGGGTTCACGACCGCGATGCCCTCCACCACCTCGTACTGGTGGCCGTCGTCGGGGAAGGCGAGCCAGTCGCGATAGCTGAGCGAGGCGCCGAGCGCCACGATCGTCATGGCCGTGATGCTACCGGCCGGTCAGCGGATCGACGGTCGCCCACCGACCGGCGACCGACGGACAACCGACCGCGCGTCAAACGACCTTGGCCCCGATGATCTTCGGGTCCGCCTTCGGGTACTGCGGGTCGAGCTTCTCGAACGTGTGGACGAGCACTTCGAGCACGGCGACGTCACGCGCCCAGTTACGGTCGGCCGGGATCACATACCACGGCGCCTCGTCGGTGGACGTCTCGGTGAGTGCGTCCTCGTAGGCGGTCTGGAAGTCGTCCCACAGCTTGCGGTCGTCGAGGTCGCCGAGGCGGAACTTCCAGCGCTTGGTCGGGTCGTCGATACGTTCCTGCAGACGGACCCGTTGCTCGTCGGCCGAGATGTGCAGCATGAGCTTCACGATCGTCGTGCCCTCGTCGTGGAGCATGCGCTCGAACTCGCGGATGTGGCGGTAGCGGGCCCTCCAGCGTGTCTCGGGGACGAGCTCGTGCACGCGCACGACGAGCACATCCTCGTAGTGCGAGCGGTTGAGGATGGAGATCTCGCCCTTGCCCGGACAGACCGCGTGGATGCGCCAGAGGTAGTCCTGGATCGCCTCGCGTCCGGCCGGCACCTTGAGGCTCGTGACACGCACGCCCTGCGGGTTGAGCCCGCCGAGCGCCGTGCGGATCGTGCCGTCTTTGCCGCCGGCGTCCATCGCCTGGACCACGATGAGGACGCCGCGGCTCGCCTCGGCGGCGAACCGCGCCTGCAGGTCGTCGAGCGTGGCGGTCAGGCTGGCGATGCGCTTGCCCGACGCACCCTTGGTCAGCCCGAGGCGATCGTCGGTGGCCCGCTCCGCCAACCCCGCTGCTTCCCCCTGCGCCACCCGCAACTTGTCGATCACGACGCGAGGGTAACCGCCATTGTTGACACGGTGTTACTAGGGCTCTACCGTGCGGCCCGGTGCACTTGTGTGCCGCCCGTCACGGCCCGTAGGCGCTCGTCGAGCGCCGTGGGTCCGACCCGACAGGTCCAACCGAAACCCGGACCTCGTGTCCGACACCCAGGGGGATTCGATGACAGAACTGCGTTCCCGGCGTCGCCGGGGCCGCTTGCTCGCGGTGAGCCTCGTCGGCCTCGGCCTCGTCGCCGGCGCCTGCGGAAGCAGCGGCAAGAAGACGTCCACCACGACGGCAGCTGCGGCGGTGCCGACCACCGTGGCGCCTGCCGCCGCGAGCACGAGTGCGGCACCGCCCACCACCGCCCAAACGGCGGCCCTCACGACGGCGGCGCCCACCACGGTGGTCAAGGCCGATAAGCCGGTCGTCGGTGGCGAGCTGAAGGTCGGCCTCGAGTCCGGCGTGTCCACGCTCGATCCGGCGCAGAGCCTCGCTCAGCCGGCCGACAAGGACATCGCCCTGGCGATCTACGACCCACTCGTGTCGTTCGACAAGGACGACAAGTTCGTGCCGTACCTCGCCGAGGACTTCAAGGCGTCGGCCGACCTGCTCACCTGGACCGTGAAGCTCCGCAAGGGCATCAAGTTCCACGACGGCACCGACTTCAACGCCGACGCCGTCGTCGCCCACTGGCTGCGCATGGCCGA
>JAYUAM010000402.1:0-1777 GCA_043741295.1 Acidimicrobiia bacterium | reverse complement strand
ACGCCGTCGCTACCGCTGATCGACCGAGTGTCCCTCGTTGGCGGGTGCAACGGCGGCGTCGCCTGCACGATCACGTCGCCGTACCGGGGCGCGCCGTTCGAGGGGCAGCCGGCGGTGTGGACGCTGGAACCGACCGGCACGGGCTACTCGTCGTCGACCCGTTTCCTGCACGTGAAGCCGGGCCCCCTGTGCGCGCCGATTCCCGTGGTGGTCTCGTTGACGTTGGAGGTGGCCGAGGGCACCGACGGGTGGGGCATCCGTGGCGCTGGGCAGTTCGTGCCCGAGCGGCGCTCCTCGCCGTTGCCCGATGGCTCGCCCGGCTGCCAGACCGACGTCGCCACGTTCACCTTCGCCTCGACCGGACTGACTCCACTCGCGATGCCGCCCGCCGCACCACCACCGGCGCCCTGAACGAGGCGACGTGCGCTGGCCCCCGGCTCACGCCCGGTCGCTCGTTCCTCGAGACGCCGACGAGCGTTGCCGAGTGCCGGCCACCCCGACGTAGCGGGCTCGCCGGATCACCACGGCAAGGCGGGCGCGCTAGGGCCCGGTGGCGCCTCAGGCCGCGTTGCTGATCCCGTACGTCGCCAGGACGGCGTACGCCGCAGCTTCGTTGCCGGCGTCGACGTGATCCTTGATGCGCACGGTTGCGTCGTGGACGAGGCGATGCGCAGTGAGTGCTGCGGAAGCCCTGATGGCCTCGGCGGCGACATCGGTCGGCTGCGAGGCGTCGTCGAGACCGGCGAGGCAGTCGGCAAGCACGCGCTCGTGGAGGGTGGCGATGAGCGCTCCGGCCGCATGCCCCGCCAGCCAGGTGCGGTACCGGCGAACGTTGGCGTCGATGGTGACCTCGCGATGCTGGACGTCTTCGCTCACGTCGCACGCCAGATCATCGAGGTTGAGCAGTCGTAGACCGACGAGGTCTCCGGCGGCGGCATCGACGTTGCGGGGCATGGAAAGGTCGACGATCGTCAGTGGGCGCTCACCGCGCTCACGCATCACCCGCTCGAGGTCCGCGAGCCGCAACAGCGGCGACCGCGCACCCGTCGCGCAGATGACCGTGTCGGCGGCGCGGACCGCGCTCATGAGATCTTCGAACGGTACGACCCTGGCCGCCGATCGCGCCACCTGGGACGCACGGTCGAACCGGCGCGCGCAGACCACGTAGTCGGCCTTGCGCCTCAGCAGCTCCTGCACCGTCAGCGCCGCCATCGCGCCAGAGCCGACGACGAGCGTGACCTTCGCCTTGGGGCCCCGCGGCTGCGCGGCGTCCAGCGCGAGCTGCGCCAGCGACGGAACGTCTCGGACCCGGCCCGTCCGCCGAGCCTGCCGCCCGGCCGACATCACGAAGCGGAACAGGTTCGACAGGCAGGGGCCGATCGTGCCGGCGGCCCGGGCGGCGCCGAGCGCCGAACGAAGCTGGGCGAGGATCTCGACCTCGCCTACCGCTCTCGACTCCAGTCCGGCGGCGACCCGCATCGCGTGCCCGGCCGCGTGCGCGTCGCGCTCGCAGGTGACGTACCGGTGGAGCACCTCCAACCCCGCATTGCAGTGCGCGGCCAGGACCCGAAGGGCGCGCTCGGGGTCGGGAGCGGGACCCGCCACGTACAACTCCATCCGATTGCAGGTCGACAGCACGACCGCTTCGGACACCCCCGGATCGAGGAGCATCGCCCGGGCGACGGCTTCGGCCTGCTCGGCGTCGAGCGCCACCTGCTCGAGCACGCTCACCGGTGCCACCGCGTGCGTGATGCGCAGCAGGAGCACCGTCGGGACG
>JAYUAM010000401.1:0-1779 GCA_043741295.1 Acidimicrobiia bacterium | reverse complement strand
AGGTGGCGCCGGCGGGGATCGTGCCGCCGCTCAGCGCCAACGACGTGCCGTTGACCACGCCGGTGATCGTGCCGGTGCAGCCGGCGGCGACGCTGGCTGCGCTGAACGCGGCACCCGAGGTGTTCTGCAACCCGGCAGGGTAGTTGTCGGTGAATGCGGCACCGGTCAGCGCCACCGCATTCGGGTTGACGATGCCGATCTTCAGCACCGACGTGCCGCCGACGGTGATGCTGGCGGGCGAGAACGTCTTGCCGGCGGTCGGCGCAACCGTCACGACCACCGTGACGTTCTCGGCGCTGCTCGCGCTGCCGACGAAGTTGGTGATCGAGCGTGCGCTGCCCGTCGCCACCGCGCTGTTGTCGTAGCTGCCGGCGGTCACGTTCGCCGCGACCGCCGCGGTGAACGCGATTTCAAGCGTCTGGCCCGGGTTGACCGTGAAGCCGCCGGTGGGGTTGGTGTCCCACTGCGGCGTCGCCGTGCCGGTCACGGTGTAGGCGGTGGTCAGGCTGCCGTTGAGCTTCACGCCGGTGGTGGTGGCATGGGTGAACCCGGCGGGCAGCGTGTCGACCACTTTCACGCCAGTCGCGGCCGCGGTGCCGCTGTTCGTGACGACGATCGTGTAGCTCGCCGAGGTGCCGCTGCCCGCGTTGGTGACGGATGGTGTCGAGGTCGACTTGGCCACCGCGAGCACGGCGCTCGTCACCGTCACGTTCTCGGTGCTGCTCGCTGCACCGTTGAAGTTGGTGATGACGGCACCGGTGGTCGACGAACTGGTCGAGGCACTGTTGTCGTAGGTTGCGTCAGCGACCGTGGCGGCGACGTTGGCGACGAAGGTGATGACCAGCGTCTTGCTGCCCGCCAGCGTGAAGCCGCCGCTCGGGTTGGTGTCCCACTGAGGCGTGCTCGGGGTTTGCGCGCCCGTGGTCACGACCTGGTACGCAGACGGTGCCAGCGCGCTGCCGGCCAGCGTCACGCTCGTCGTGCTGGCGTAGGTGAACCCGGCGGGCAGCGTGTCGATCACCTTGACGCCCGCCGCCGCCATGCCGCCGTTGGTGACCGTGACGGTGTAGGTCGCCGTCGTCCCGCTCGCTGTATTCACAAGCGCTGGCGTGCCGGTCGTCTTCGTGACCACCAGGCTCGGGGGGCCGATGGCGGTGGCGGCGGTGGCAGGCGCACTGCCCAGCGTCTCGGTGCTGCCGATGACGTTGCCGTTGATGCGGGCGATCGCCGAGTTGGTGTACAGGCCGTTGGTCGACGGCAGCGTCGCCTGGAAGCTCAGCGCCACCGAGCCACCGGCAGGCACCTTGAACGAGCTAGCGCTCGTGCCGCTCAGGTCCGGGTTGCCCCAGGTCAGCGTCTGGCCGCTGATTACCGGATTCGACAACACGGTCACGCCGTTGAGCTTGGAACTGCCGGCCACGTAGGTCGCGTTCGCTGGCGACGCCGGCAGCGTGTCGGCAAAGTCGTCGAGGATCACGTCGGCGCTGCCGTTGTTGCTCGCGGTCAGCGTGTAGGTGACGGTCGTGCCGATCGAGCTCTCTGTGATGTTGACGCTCTTCGCGAGCTTGACCCGGTTGGTCGGCGCCGGGATCGTGTAGCTCACGCCAGCCGGTGGCACAGCATAGTCGGCGTTGTACTTGTAGATGCCGCTGCGCGCGCTGACGATCGGCGAGAGGCTGGCGCTGGCCGGGCCGACCGCCTGGAACGTGTAGGTCGCGCGCACGCTGTTCGAGCTCACCGGCCCGGCGAAGAGCAGCTGGTTGGCCAGGGTTGCGGTCG
>JAYUAM010000400.1:0-4419 GCA_043741295.1 Acidimicrobiia bacterium | reverse complement strand
TCCGCCCGCCGTTCGGCACGTCGAGCCCGAACGATTCGGCGCAGTCCCAGCCCGCCGGCGCGTCCGTACCTTCGAGCAGGTTGCCGTCGAGCATCGTCACCTGGGCGCGGGACTTGAACAGGTGGCCGACGTTCACCGCGCTCGACCAGCTGTTCGTGAGCGTGAGCGTGAAGTTCGGGTCGATGTCGCCGGCGTTGACGTACACGTTGTGGGCCGGGCCGTCCCACCCGCCGTTCTCGTAGAGCCGAACGTTGTCGAGGTGGAGGTAGCCGGAGTTCGCGCCGGCGTCGAAGACGCCGTTGTGCTGGCTGGTCTGGAAGCCGTGCACCCGGGAGTTGCGCAGGGTGACGTTGCTGCTGTCGGCTACGTAGAAGCCGGCGCGGTCCACCACCGTGCCGCCGGTGCCGTCGATGTCGATGTTCTCGAACACCAGGCCGTCGACCCCGTTGATCTCGATCATGCCGTGGCCGAGGATGTTGTAGTCGGCCGTGGTGCCCAGCTTGACGACCGGCCGGCGGCCGTTCACCGTCACGCCGCGGATCGTGATGTTGGTCGGGCGCTGGAAGATGCCGGCGTTGTAGTCCGCGGCGTTGTTGGGCAGCGGCCCGATCCACGGATATTGGCCGGGGCCTTGTAGACGGCCGGGTACACCTCGAACACGTCACCCGGTTGCGTCACGTTCCACGCATGCGTGCGGGTGAACGGCCCGCCAGCGCCGAGGTTGGTGTACTCGGCGACGACCGCACCGTTGCGGAGCTGGCGCACGCGCGGCGTACCCGACGTCGCCGCCAAGGGCATCGTGTCCGGCTGACTCGCGAGTCGGGTCGCGCCGATCGTGTTCGACGGGATCGTCGTCGGCTGTGGCGTGCCCGTCGTGCCCGTCGTAGCGGTCGACGTCGGAGCCGCGGTCGTCTCCGGGATGGGCGCAGTCGTGACGGGCGCGGTCGCGGGCGGCGCGGTGGAAGCGGTGGTCGGCCGGGTGCCCGGTGCCGGCGCGACGCTCGGGTCCGGGTCGGTGCCGGGTGCGCCCACCGTGGTGGTGACCGCCACCGTCGACGTCGCTACCGTTGACGTCGCTACCGTTGACGTCGTGGCGGTCGGGTGCGGTCGCCGGGGGCTCGTCGTCGTCGGTGACCCGGGCGATGTCGTGGTGCTCCGCGGCGGCCGCGGCCGGCGGGGCGCCGCCGACTCGGCGTCGATCGACCGCGGCGACGTCCTCGTCACGCGGGCGGCCACGGGTTGCACCCCGACGGCGAGCACGAGGGTGACGGTGGCGATCCCGAACAGCCGGGCAGATGAAGGCGTGCGCACGAGCGGATCCCTTTCGTCATCGCAGGGCGGGGGCGCTGCGGACGGAGAGGTAACGCTCGGGCCGATGCCGGCCCGTCGCCGGGTGGCCGAATCTTTACGATTGGATGTCGGAGATCTCGACGTTCGTGAGGGCGTCGTCGTGGATCGAGAAGTAGCCGCCGCCGTAGGTGGCCGACCCGCCGACGGACACGCGGGCGGTGGGTTCCCACGTGATCGGCGCGGGCGGCAGCGCGATCTCGAGCACCGTCCGGCCGTCGAGCAGCAGGCGACCCGTGGTCGTCGTCCAGTCGAGGTGATGGTGACCGACCGGCCGGCGGCGAAGTCGGCGCGGTCGGCCGCGGAGAGCGTGTACTCGCCGTGGGTGCCCTGGATGGCAACGGAGAAGTACGGGCCGATCTCGGGATCGATCTGCAGGCTCACGCCGGTGACGATGTTCGCAGCGCCCTCGGCCGAGACGACCTCGTACCCCTTGGCCGTCAGGAAGTCGTCGACGAAGCGCCCCTTCTGCTCGGGCGTGCCGAAGCGCTGATCGCCGGGGCGATGAGCGTGCACGTCACCGAGATGAGCTCGTGGTCGTTCGGTGTGTCGAACCCGGCCTCGGCGTCGATGTAGGCGCGACGGGCGGCCAGCCACGCCTCGGCGCGAGCGCGGAACGCAGCCACATCCTCGACGCGCACCCCAGATCGACGGCCGGAACCCGGATAGTTTCTTGTTGAAGACTCCAGTTTCGCGGACCGTCCGGGGTGATGCCAAGCTGTGGTCACGGGCACACCACCTCGCGAACGGGGAGACGCCGAATGGACCTGCAACTGGCCGGCACGAAGGCACTCGTCATGGGGTCCAGGAAGGGCATCGGGCGGGCGATCTCCGAGACGTTCCTGGCCGAGCGTGCATTCGTCGCCGTTCGCGCCTACACGGCGTCGGACGTCGACGCTGCGGTCGTCGAGCTCGAACCCCAGGCCAATGGTGGCGGCGGAAAGGTCGTCGGCGCAGCGGTCGATGTGGCCGCCGCCGACTCGTTGCCGGCGTTCGGGCCGATCCTCATCGACGGTAGGGACTGGGACGGCGTGAGTCAGAGCCGGCAGGAGCTCTTCGAGGCGACCGAGAAGTCGCACCCGATGGGGAAGATGGGCGTGGCCCAGGACGTGGCCGATGTCGTCGCCTTCCTTGCCAGCCTGCGCGCCGGGCACGGCAGCCCTCGTGCCGGACACGTCAACCGGGTGAACGTGACAGTGGACGGCGGGTTCCTGAAGCGCGTCGACTACCGATGAGCACCCAGCCGCCGGGCCAACGGATCGACCCCTCGACGTCGGGGCGACGCATCGATGTCGTGCTCGTCGTCGGAGGCAAGTACCACGACTTCGACTACGCCCGACTCGAACTGCTGAAGCTGCTCGCCGAGCACGACGAGTTCCGTGTGCGCGTCCAGCCCGACTACGAGGACATCTCGGGCCTCGACGCGGCGGCGATCCTCGTGAGCTACACCTGCGACGTGCGGCCCTCGGTGCCCGTGCAACAACGCGTGCGTGACTGGGTCGAAGGCGGCGGACGTTGGCTCGCGCTGCACGGCACCAACGCCGCGCTCGGCGACGCCGCTGTGCGCCCGGTCGCGACACCGCGCGTGTTCCCGTTGTGGGCCGACACGCTGGGCTCGCAGTTCATCGCCCACCCGTCGATCGAGCCCTACCGGGTGGAGGTCACCGACCCCGGTCACTGGCTCGTGGCCGGCATCGAACCGTTCGACGCCACCGACGAGCTGTACCTCAACGAGCACGCCGACCGCCCGGCGCTCACGCCGCTGCTGCACACCACATGGCAGGGCACGGCGAAGGGGTTCGCCGACAGCGACTGGACCGCCAGCGACCCGAGGCAGCTCGTGATGTACCTGCGCCCCCTCGGGCGCGGCGCAGTGCTCTACAACACGCTCGGCCACTGCCGGGGGCACTACGACATGACGCCGCTGATGGACCACTACCCGAACGTCGACCGTTGCTCGTGGGAGCTGCCGGCGTTCCACGAGCTCATGCGGCGCTCGCTGCGCTGGGCACGAGGAGCCCAGTCGTGAGCGATCACGGGATGACCGTCTCGACGACCATCTGGACGATGATGATGATGCCGCCGACGAAATCAGGACGACGAGGAGCGCGACGCCATGACGATCGACCGTGACGTGCAGCTCGACCTGCACCGCCGCATGGTTCGCATCCGGCTGTTCGAGGAGGCGGCGGGCAAGCTCGCCGAGGCCGCCCGGCTGCCCGGCTTCCTGCACCTCTACGTCGGCCAGGAAGCGGTGGCCGCCGGCGTGTGCGCCAACCTCAACGACGACGACCCGATCACCTCCACCCACCGCGGCCACGGGCACCTGGTGGCGAAGGGTGGCGACTTCAAGCGGATGATGGCCGAGCTGATGGCCAAGAGCACCGGCTACTGCAAGGGCAAGGGCGGCTCGATGCACATCAGCGATCTCGACCTCGGCATGCTCGGCGCCAACGGCATCGTCGGCGCCGGTTCGCCGATCGCCGTCGGTGCCGCCTTCGCCGCCCGCTACCGCAAGCGTGGGCAGGTGGCCGTGGCGTTCTTCGGCGACGGGGCCACGAACATCGGCGCGTTCCACGAGGCGGCGAACATGGCGTGCGCGCTGCACCTGCCGATCGTGTTCGCCTGCGAGAACAACGAGTACGGCGAGTTCACGCCGCGCAGCAAGACGATGGCGATCAACGACGTCGTCGAGCGGGCTGCCGGCTACGGGATGCCGGGCGTGATCGTCGACGGCATGGACGCCGAAGCCGTGTACGAGGTGGCCGGCGAGGCGATCGCCCGCGCCCGACGCGGCGACGGCCCGTCGTTCATCGAGGCCAAGACCTACCGCTTCTACAACCACCACGGAATCCAGAACCTCGGTCTCAAGTACCGCAGCGACGACGAGGTCAGCGAGTGGAAGGCGCGCGACCCGATCGTCATGCTCGAAGGCCGGATGCGCGACCAGGGCGTCGTGACTGCCGACGAGGTGGCCGCCGTGTGGACGAGCCTGCGCGCCGACATCGACGAGGCCATCGCCTTCGCCGAGGCGAGCCCGGTGCCGACCCCGGACCAGCTTCTGGCCGACGT
>JAYUAM010000399.1:0-1780 GCA_043741295.1 Acidimicrobiia bacterium | reverse complement strand
CCGGAGCGCGGCCATGAGGCGCGCGAGCAGCGTGTCCCAGTCGAGCGACATCGCCGAGCGGCCGGCGGCCTTCGCCTCGTGGCGCGCCCGCGCGGCCTCCTCGATCAGGGGTACGACGGACTCGGGCACGAGGTCGGCGACGAGGTTGCGGATCCGGACCGCCACGGCCGGAACCGCGCCGCCCGACCCGAACGCCATCTCGAGCGGTCCCCGGGTGAGGCGGGCCGCCATGTGGAAGGCGCACACGTCGGGCTGGTCGTGGGCGTTGACGAGGATGCCGAGCGCCTCGGCCGCCGCGGCCACCTCGGCGTCGAGCGCCGCCGAGCCGGTGGCGGCGAACACGAGGCGGGCGCCGGCGAGCGGGCTGGCGTCACCGGCGTCGAGGGCGTCGCTGGCATCGCTGGAGTCGAGTGCATCGAGTGTTACGACATCGGCGCCGGCCGCCTCCAGCGCAGCCACCCGCTGGGCGGCGATGGCGGTCGTGCCGACGACGACGCAGCGCCGCCCGCGCACGTCGAGCATCACCGGGAGCACGGGGCCGGGCACGCGTACTGGGTGGGGCTCGGCGGGGTCGGGCGGCGGGGTCATGGGTGATTCACCTTAAATGTGATCGGATTAGTCGGGATTTGGTAGCGTGACCGGATGCCCGAGCGCAGCGACACCCTTCCGACCACGGCAGATCGCGGTCTGGTCCCAGCGGATGCGGACCCAATTCTTGTCGACATACTTGTCGACGAGCTGGCGGCGCTCTCCCGGTCGTTCGAGGCTAGCCAGCCGGGCGACATCGTCCGGTGGGCCGCCGAGCGGTTCGGCGACGGGCTCGTCGTCACCGCCAGTTTCGAGGACCCGGTGCTCGTGCACGCCGTGGCGAGGGCCGCGCCCGGCACGAACATCGTGCTGCTCGACACACAGTACCTGTTCGCCGAGACGTGGTGGTACGCCGGCGAGCTCACGACCCGCCTGAAGCTCAACCTGCGCGTCGAGCGGCCGGCGGCCGACGTGGTACCCGACAACCGCTGGCAGACCGACACCGCCGGTTGCTGTGGCGTGCGCAAGGTGGAGCCGCTGGAACGGCTCCTCGCCGCCAAGGCGGCGTGGATCACCGGCATCCGCCGGGCCGACGGCCCGACCCGCGCCGACGCGCCGATCGTTTCGTGGGATGCCAAGCGCCAGGTCGTGAAGATCAACCCGCTCGCCAACTTCAGCGACGATGACATGGCGTTGTACGCGACGTTGCACGACCTGCCGGCGAACCCGCTGAGCGAGCGGGGCTACCCGTCGATCGGCTGCTGGCCGTGCACCCGCCCGGTCGAGCCCGGCGAGGACAAACGCGCCGGTCGCTGGTCGGGAGAGGCCAAGACCGAGTGCGGGTTGCACGCATGAGCTCGGGCTCGCTGACCCGCACTTTGCTCGACCAGTTGGAGAGCGAGGCGATCACGATCATCCGCGAGGTCGCCGCCGAGACCCGTGCACCCGTGCTGCTGTTCTCCGGTGGCAAGGACTCCGCGGTGCTCCTGCACCTCGCGCTGAAGGCGTTCCGGCCGGGGCGTCTGCCGTTCCCCGTGATGCACGTCGACACCGGGCACAACTTCGACGAGGTCATCGCCTACCGCGACGCGTTCGTGGCCGAGCACCGGCTCGAACTCGTCGTCGCGTCGGTCGAGGAGTCGATCCGGCGCGGCCGCGTCGCCGACCCCGGTCTCACCGGGAGCCGCAACCGCCTGCAGTCGGTCACGTTGCTGGACGCCATCGCCGAGCACGGGTTCGACGCCGCCTTCGG
>JAYUAM010000398.1:0-1781 GCA_043741295.1 Acidimicrobiia bacterium | reverse complement strand
GCCCAACATCGGAGACTCCACAGCGCTCGGTCGGATGCTCCACACGTGCCGATCCGATGACGAGAGCACTCCCGTGTCGCCGGCGGCCGGCGGCGTCTTCTCTCTTACCGGACGCCGTTGTCGACGATCACGTTGACGCTCACGGTGCGACGATTGCCCGCCGCATCGCGCGCGACGGCTGCGACCTCGTGGGCGCCGTTGGCGACCGAGGCGCTGTTCCATGCGACTTCGTACGGCGGCGCCGACAGCTCCGCACCGACGTTGACGCCGTCGATCGTGAACTGGACGCCGGCGACGCCCACGCCGTCGGACGCGACGCCCGCGAGCGTGATCGTTCCGGCGACGCTCGTCGCACCTGCGGCGGGGCTGGTGATCGCGATGTCCGGCGCGGTGAGGTCGTTGGCGACCGTGATCGTGACGCTCACGCGGCGCTGGTTGCCCGCCGCATCGCGCGCGACGGCTTCGACCTGGTGAGCGCCGTTGGCGACCGAGGCGCTGTTCCATGCGATCTGGTACGGCGGCGCCGACAGCTCCGCGCCGACGTTGACGCCGTCGATCGTGAACTGGACGCCGGCGACGCCCACGCCGTCTGACGCGACGCCCGCGAGCGTGATCGTTCCGGCGACGCTCGTCGCACCTGCGGCGGGGCTGGTGATTGCGATGTCCGGCGCGGTGAGGTCGTTGGCGACCGTGATCGTGACGCTTGCGCGGCGCTGGTTGCCGGCCGCGTCGCGCCCGACCGCGGCGAGCACGTGGACGCCGTTGGCGGCGGAACCGCTGTTCCACATGACGCTGTAGGGCGGCGCCTGGCGTTCCGCGCCGAGATTGACGCCGTCGACCATCAACTGCAGGCCAACCACGCCGACCTCGTCCGCCGCGCTGGCCGCGAAGGTGATCGTGCCCGCCACGATCGCGCCGTCGGCAGGGCTCGTGACCGCGACGACCGGCGCGGTGGTGTCGTTGGCCACCGTGATCGTGAGGCTGGCGCTGCGCCGATTGCCGGCGGCGTCGCGCGCAATCGCGCCGAGCACGTGCGCGCCGTTAGCCACCGAACCGCTGTTCCACGCGACGTCGTACGGCGCCGCCGTGCGTTCCGCGCCGAGACTCGCGCCGTCGAGGGTGAACTGTACGCCGGCAACCGCGACATTGTCCGACGCGGCCGCGCTCACCGTAATCGTTCCGGCGACCTGAGCTCCGGGCGAGGGGCTCGCCATGGTCAGGTCTGGCTGGACCGTATCGTTGGTGATGGTCACGCTGACGCTGGACGTGGCTTCGTTGCCGGCCTCGTCGAACGCGGTCGCGGTCAGCACGTGCGCGCCGCTCGGGGTCCCGACGCTGTCCCAGCTCACCACGAACGGCGCCGCCGACGCACCGCCGATCCAGGTACCGTCCAGCCTGAACACCACACCGGTGACGCCGACATCGTCGGACGCCGTGGCCGACACCTGGAAGGCGCCGGCGACTCCGGCGCCGGCCGCCGGCGCCGTAATGGTCACTGTCGGCGCCGTCGTGTTCGGCAGCGGCGCCGGGGGCTTCAACGGCGTGTCGACGGATCCGTGGAGGCGCAGCGTTTCGTACAGATTGACGCGGCCATTTCCCAGCTCCCAGTCGCGCCGCCTGACCGCCCCATCGTCGAAGTACCGGCCGGCGAGGCGCTGGTCGAGCAGCGGCACGCGTTGCGACAACAACGCCGCGGCGCCCGACATCATTGCGGTACTGAACGAGGTTCCCGAGACGGCCGAGTACCGGCCGCCGGGATAGAGCGTGATCAGCGTTTCGCC
>JAYUAM010000397.1:0-22265 GCA_043741295.1 Acidimicrobiia bacterium | reverse complement strand
GCCAGCTCGCCGAGATGCTCGAAGACGATCGTCTCGCCGACCTGTTGGAGGAACTGCCGGAGGCCGAACAGCTCCGCCTGATCGAAGGCCTGGACATCGAACGCGTGATGGGCGTGCTCGACGAGATGGAGTACGACGACCTCACCGACCTGCTCGCCGAGATGCCCGGCGAGCAGCGCCTGCGCATCCTCGCCGCAATGGAACCGGAGGAGGCCGACGTGCTCCGCCGCCTGCTCGCCTACGACGAGGGCACGGCCGGTTCGCTGCTCACGCCCGACCCGATCATCCTCGGGCCCCACGCCACCGTCGCCGAGGCGCTCGCTCATGTGCGCGACCCGGAGCACCTCGTCTCGATCGCCGCCCAGGTGTTCATCACCCAACCGCCGTTCGTGCCACCCACGGGCAGCTACCTCGGCGTCGTGCACTTCCAGCGCCTCCTGCGCGAACCCCCGGCGATGACGCTCGGCCGGTGCCTCGAGCAGGAGCCCACGATCCACCCGTCGATCCCCGACCGCGAGGTCGCCGAACGACTCGCCGCCTACAACCTGCTGTCGGTCGCGGTGTGCGACGACGACGGGCGGCTGCTCGGCGCGATCACCGTCGACGACGTGCTCGACCGCGTGCTGCCGTCCGGTTGGCGCCAACGCCGTCGCGCCGAGGTGGCACCGTGAGACGCCACCCAACCAACACGGTGGCACCGTGAAGCGGCGCGAAGACCTCACCACCCCGCGCGCCCCTCGCCGCGGCTTCGGCGTGCACTACGACCACGAGGACTTCGGCCGCTTCTCCGAAGCCATCGCCCGGTTCATCGGCACCGCCCGCTTCCTCGTGTGGCAGTCGATCTTCATTCTCGTCTGGGTGTCGTGGAACTACCTGCTCCCCGGCCGGCTCCGCTTCGATCCACCGAAGGGCGGTCTCGTCCGTCTGACGCTCATCCTGTCGCTGCAGGCGGCGTACGCCGCGCCGCTCATCCTGCTCGCCCAGAACCGCCAGGAGTCGCGCGACCGCACCCAGAGCGACACGGACCGCCGCATCAGCTCGCGCACGCAGGCCGACACCGAGTTCCTCGCCCGCGAGCTGGCGGCGGTGCGACTCAACCTCGGCGACGCCGCCAACCAGAGCGACATCAGCGAACTGACGAAGGCGATCGAACGACTGACCTCGACGGTCCATGATGCGCTCGACGCGCAGGCGGACGCGGCGAGCGTCGCATCGGTGTCGATCGAACCCCGTGCGCCGGAAGACGGCCGGCCGACGGCCGCCGCGTCCTGAGCGACGGCGAGCCGGGTCAGGCGCTGCGCGCCCCGACCGCGGCCGGGGTGGCGAGCCGGCCGACCACACGGTCGACCAACGTGCGGGTGGCCTGCGAGTACTCCGCGCCCAGGAGCCAGGTGCAGTAGTGGTCGCCGGCGAGCTCGACGATCTCGGCACCGAGCGCGGCGGCGAGCGCCCGCTGATGGGCCGGCGGCACGAGCTGATCTTTCGTGGTCACCAGCACCCCCGCTGGCACCCGAAGATCGGCGGCGAACGAACCATCGAAGGCACGCAGCGAGCGACCGGCCTCGGCGAGGCTGATCGGTTCCGAACGCCGAAGCTCGCCCGCGAGCCACGCCCCCCACGGCCTCAGCTCGGGGTTCGTCTTCATCGCTCTGGCGAGGCCGAACTCGGCGAGCTTGGTCGCGCCGCGTGAGCGCAAGACCGTTTCGAGCAACGCGCCCAGCCCCCACCGGAGGCGATCGAACCGATCGCGGTGAAACGTCATCGACGTCGCCTGGAGCACGAGCGCAGCGACGAGGTGCGGATGGCGGCGGGCGAGGGTGAGCGCCACGGGCCCGCCCATCGAATACCCGAGCGCCACCACCGGCGGGAGCCCGAGGGCGACGATGAGCGCGGCGGCGTCGTCTGCCGCGTCCTCGATCGTGAACGGCCGCACGTCACGGATGCCCCGGCCGTGGCCGCGCTGGTCGATGGCCAGGAACGGGTAGCCGTTCCCGAGCTGCTCGTACGCCGTGCAGAACTGCAGATCGGCCGTGGCTGTCCAGCCGTGGAGCAGGAGCACGGGCGGAGCGTCGGGCGCGCCGCCCGTGTGATGGCGGAAGAAGGTCTCGCCCCGCCCGTCGAGCGGGATCACCCGCCCGACCGGAACGATGTCGGGAGGCAGAAGAGACTGACCGTCGAGTCGCATGGCAATGACGCTAACCGCAGCGACGCTACTGGCCAGGACGCAACCACCGGACGCGAACACCGGCGCGTCGGCGCGCACCGAAGCGAGCGTCAGGTCACGCACACTGCTGGCAGCGGCCGACCAGATCGAGCCGGTGGTGGTCGACGACGAAGCCGGCGTCGATCGCCACCTGGTCGAGCGATTCCTCGATGAGCCGCTCGAGCTTCGACGACACGGTGAAGTCCTGCACCTTGCCGCATGCCGAGCAGATCACGTGGTGATGGTGGTGCGCGGTGAGCGTCTCGGCCAGCTCGTAGCGCGCCCACTCGTCGTTGGTGACGATGCGTTGCACGACACCGGCGCGCTCGAGCACCGACAGGTTGCGGTAGACCGAGCTCTGCGCGAGATCGGGCCGACGGTCGAGGATCTCGGGGATCGTCACCGGAGCTTCGGCGGCGGCGAGAAGGCCGACGAGCTGGCGGCGGTTGTCCGTGTACCGCTGGCCGTCGGCCCGCAGCCGCCCGGACGCCACCCGATCAAGCTCGCCTAGCACGCCGTCGAGCCTACCCGCCGCCCGCCTCGGATGACCGGGTGAAGGTGACCGCGGTCACGCCGTTTGCCCCACGCCGTACACTCGGGGCATGCGCAAGCAGCTGCCCCCGACCGCTCTCGCCCGCGATGCCCGGTTCCACCGCTTGACGACAGCCGAGCGGTTCGCCGACGAGCGGCCCGCCGCCGGCGAGGACCGCCGCATCGACCCCGAGGCCGACGATGTCGCCGACCGCGCCCGCCGCCAGATGCACGGCATCTTCGTCGGCGAGATCCAGGCGCTCGAAGGCGCCGGGCGCACCGCGTTCGACTACGAAGCGGGCGACGGCACCGATGGCACGATCCCCTTCGCGATGAAGCTCGACATGGCCCGCCAGTGCTGGGACGAGGCTCGCCACTGCGAGATCTCCCTCAAGCTCGGCGAGCACATGGGCGGTGAGGTCGGCGAGTACGCCGAGGGCGTCACGCTGTTCGAAGCGGCGTGCCATCCCGATCCGGTGTTCCGCTTGGCCGGCGTGAACCGGGCGCTCGAAGGCCTCGCCATCGATGTCTTCACCACGATGCGCGACTTCGCCGAGGAGGTCGCCGACCCGGTGCTGTGGTTCTGCGAGGACTGGATGCTCGCCGACGAGGTCACCCACGTGAAGATGGGCTCGAACTGGCTGCGCGAGGTCACCAAGAACGACAAGGACCGTCAGACCCGGGCCCTCGAGTTCCAGCGCACCGTCGACGGGCTGTTCAACTTCCGTGGCCTGCGCGGCGAGACGCGTGACGCCGCCATCCACCTCGCCCGCAAGTTCCGCGAGATGGCCGGGTTCGACACCGCCGAGATCGACGAGATCGCGGCGATGGCCGAAGCCGACCGCGACCGGGCCCGCGCTGCGGCCAGCGCCTACTGACGCTCGGCCCTTCGAGTTTACGCGGTGCCGGTGCCGGTGCCGGTGTCGGGCCCGGCGTCCCGCACCCGGGCGACGTCCTCCATCGCCCGACGGAGTTGGTCGATCCAGTCACCCTGGTGACGGCCGACGAGACGCACGCACCAGGCGAGCGCTTCACTGCGGCTACGGGCGATGCCCGCCTCGATGAGCGTGTCGAGCACCTGCCGCTCGGGCAGCCGGAGCCGGGTCATGACCGGCACGCTGGCGTTGGTGAACAGTTCCTCACGCTCGGCGCACGTGGCGCCCCAGGCGACCTTGCGCCCGAACCGGGCTTCGGCCTCGGCGGCGACGTCCATCCGTTGTTCACGGGTGGCTTCCCGGTGGCTGCGGATGCGAGCGGCGAAGGCCACCTGGCGAGCGTCGTCGCCGAGGTCGGCTGGCATGTCCGGCGCCGCTACCGGCCCGACGACCACGATCTCGTCTCGATCGACCTGCACCGCCAGCGGCCCGGTGTACATCCCATCGGGCATCCGGCCGACGAACCACGCACGTATCGTCTCTCGTTCCATGGGGCTAGCGTAATCGCCATTACATGATTACGCAACGTCGCCGGTGGTCGGTGCGCGTCGGCCGAGCGCAGCCGCTCGTCCGACCACTCAGGCCGGGAGCGCCATCCCCGGCGACCGCCCGCCGGTCGGGCGGACGGTGACCGGCGCCTGCACCGTGCCGGTGAAACGGGCCGCTCGAACGCCACGCCGGGACAGCTCGGCGAGAATCGAGCCGGTCGGGAGCCGGTCGTCGCCCAGCCCGAACGCACCGGCCGGGAATTCGCCGGCGGCCACCGTCGTGGCGATCACCGCGAGAACGGCCCCGGCGGCGATCGCCGGGCGATCGATGGCGCCGAGCACGTCGACAGCCCGTTCGCTGGCACGAGCGCCGCGCAACTCGACACGGATCGCGCCGAGCGCCCCCTCCGGGTGCGGTGGTCGCAGCATCGGCAGTCGGGCCGTCAGCCGGTCGCGCCGCCGAGCGGACACGCGCGCCCCGATGCGCCCGGTCGACGCGAACGCAGCGTGGAGCAGACTTGCTTCGGCCGTCTCGGCCCGATAGCAGTCCTGCCCGCCGATCGGCTCGGGAAACCAGCACAGCTCGCGTCCCGAGCCGGAACGCTGCGTGGTCCAGGCGCCATCGCGCCAGACCCGCGCCTCGCCGGCCAGTGCCCCGTGATGCTGCCGGGCGCAGGCCGGTCCCCCGGTGCCGTGCTTGGCCACGTACAACTCGTCGACCGTGTCGAAGGTAGCCGCCGCGTAGCGCGCCAGAAGGCAGGACAGACCGGGCGCGAAGCCGGCACCGAGCACGAGCGTGCGATCGCCGCATGCGAGGGCAAGCATCGCGGCGACGTCGGCGTCGTCGTCGCTCACCGAGACGACGCTCGATCCCGCCCGCAACGCCCGCGCCGCGATCGTCGCGTGAGGTGCCGGCTGGGCGAGCACGACGACACCGAGCGGGAGGAGCTCCTCCGACCCGCCGGCCACCGTCACGCGCGGCCCCATCGCCGTCGCCACCGCCCGGGCCCGCGCCTGGTCGGTGTCGAACACCACGACGTGCACGCCGGCACTGGCCAGCAGCTGACGCACCGTCCGGGTGCCGACCGCTCCGACGCCGACCACGCCGATCGACGCGACGCTCGCCGCGACAGTCGAGACGCCAGTCGTCGCGTCAGCGGGAACCGATGGCGGCATCAGCGCGACTCGTCGAAGACGAGTTCGTGCCATCCACCGGTCTCGGGTGGCACACCACCGCGGCCCCGCAGCCGCAACGCGGCGGCGACCAGACCGGCGGTAACAAGTGCGAGCAATGCCCGCCGCAGGGTCTTCACGTGGGGCTAGCTGGAATCGAACCAGCGACCTTCACATTATCAGTGTGACGCTCTAACCGACTGAGCTATAGCCCCGGAGCCGAGAGAGGTTAGCCGGGCCGGGCGGCGCGGCGTCAATCGGCTTTCCGCCGGTGGAACCGGGGCCGCCGGTCAGCTGGCACCCGACGACGCTTCGGCGGCGGCGATGGCCGCTGCCGCTCGGCGCGCCCGCCGGTTGGGGCCGCGCTCGACGAGGCGGACCTCTTCCTCGAGCACGGTCACCCGGACGCCACCGACAAGATCGGTGATCAGGTTGAACATCACGGCAACCGTGACGTTCAGGCCGGTACCGGCCACGACGAGGAACGCGCCGATCGTCCACGAGGCTCGATAGAGGTCCTTACCGTGCAGCTCGAAGGTCGTGAGGCCGAACAGCTCGCGCACGAACCCCTCGACGTTGGCGAGCGTGCCCGTCTCGATCGCCACCTTCCACAGGAGCACGCCGGCGACGAGAAGGATGAGGTAGGCGAGGGCGTACAGGATCAGCGATACCTTCAGCACGGACCAGGCGTCGACGCGCCGTACGACCCGACTCACCCGCCGCACCCGCGGGCGACGACGAAGGATCGAGCGGCGGGTCGACACGATCTGGACGTTCGGGCGCGGCGCCGACTCGGGCGCGGTTACCGGTGACGCGGCCGGTGCCGTTGCCGGCGCGACCGGTAGGGCGATGGGCGCCGTCGGTGGTCCCACCGGGATCGGGGCCGTCGGTGGTCCTACGGGGATGGGCGCCGTGAGCGGCCCCCGGTCCTCTACCAGCGAGCGGACCGAGAGGGGACCGATCCTCGGCACGAGGTCGGTCACCGGACCGACGTCGGCCAGCGCGACCGTGGTCGACGACGCCTGTACGAGGGCCACGACAGGTCCGACCGGTGGCGCCACCGAGACGTCGACGACCCGGCTGTCGATGTCCGACGGCGACCGGTCGGGGGACGCCGCCTCGACGTCTCGATCGAGCTCGGCCTGACGCGACGCCGCCCACTCGCTCAGCTCCGGGAATCGGACCGGGCCGGCGGGACGCCCGCGTGATTCGAGCTCCGTGCGCGCCGCTCTCGCCGCCGGACGACCGTCGCCCCGCACCGGGGCCGTCGGCCGGCGGGCCGGGACGACGATGGCGTCGTCTCGGTGGCCGTTGCGACCGTTGTTCCGCGCGACGCGGTCCGCCGGTCGGTCCTGGGAACGCTCGCGGGCCGCCACGCTCGAAGTGTAGGGGGCGCGCCCCGGCCCGTGACGGCACCGTGACGATCGCCGCGCCGGCGCTCGTCACGTCACGGTGCTGGGTCGGTCACGGCGCTGGTCGTTCGTCGGAGACGTAGATGCGGGCCCGGGCGGTGGCGTGCGCCCGCCCGACCACGACGACCACGACGACGTCGTCGCCCAGATGCGACACCGACACGATCCGGGCGTGGTTGGCAGTGGCGACCGCCTGTGCCGTCGCCGGCCCCGACGCCGACTCGGCGAGCGCAACGGCGTCGGCCGCGGCCCGCGCGCGTGCGCCGTCGACGGCGGCGGCGGCGAGGTTCGCCAAGGCGAGCAGCATGACGGCCGCCACCGCGACCACGGCGAGCACCAGGGGGACCGCTTGTCCCCGATCGGGGCGGGCGCGAACGAGCATCGTCGGCCACCTCCTTTTCGCCTCTGGGGCGAGACCTACGTGGGCGGCCGCGCGTGCGGCAAGTGGTCCGCCGGCCAGGTACGACGGCCGGTCGGCGGACGATGATTTGGACTACTCGGCGTCGTCGCCAGCGATGATCGGTGCGACCGACGCCACGACCTGCCCGGCCTCGAGGTTCATGATCCGTACGCCGGTCGCGTCACGGCCCTGCGACGAGATCTCGCGGACCGACGTGCGGATCGTGACGCCACCGGACGAGACGACGACGATGTCGTCGTCGATGCCGACCATGAAGGCGGCGACGACCTCGCCCTTCTTGCCGGTGAGCTTGATGCCGATCACGCCCTGGCCGCCACGACCCTGAGCGTTGAAGCGGTCGAGCTGCGTGCGCTTGCCGTAGCCCGATTCGGTGACCATCAGGATGGCCACGTCGTCGC
The DNA here is from genome assembly GCA_043741295.1 of Acidimicrobiia bacterium. Classification (GTDB taxonomy): domain Bacteria; phylum Actinomycetota; class Acidimicrobiia; order Acidimicrobiales; family Ilumatobacteraceae; genus JAYUAM01. The sequence continues at coordinate 14,704 of JAYUAM010000397.1, read as the reverse complement.
GGGCGACGTCGCACGACACGACCTCGTCGCCCGGCTTCATCTTCATACCGCGAACACCGGCCGCGGCACGGCCCATCGGGCGCACCTCGTCCTCGTTGAAACGGATCGTGATGCCCTTGCGCGACACCATGAACACGTCGTCCGTACCGCTCGTCTCGATTACCCGAACCAGCTCGTCACCACCGCGCAGGTTGAGAGCGATGATGCCGTCACGGCGTGACGAGTTGTACTCGTCGAACAACGTCTTCTTCACCTGCCCGAGCTTGGTGGCGAAGAACAGGTGACGTTCTCCGGGGAACTCGCGTGTGTCGATGATCGCCTGGACCGTTTCGCCGGGCTGCAGCGGCAGCAGGTTGACGATCGGCGTGCCCTTCGCGGTGCGTTCGCGTTCGGGGATCTCATGGGCCCGCAGCTTGTAGACCTTGCCGCGGTTCGAGAAGAACAGCAGGTACGCGTGTGCGGTGGTGAACAGCACGTGGCGCACCAGGTCGTCGGCCTTGAGCTTGGCGCCGCTGACCCCGCGGCCGCCACGACCCTGCGTGCGGAAGGCGGTGGCATCGACCGTCTTCACGTAGTTGGCGTGGGTCATCACGACGACGAGCTCCTTGTCGTCGAGCAGATCCTCCACGCTCATCTCGCCGGTGTCGTGGGTGAGCAGGCAGCGACGGGGCTGACCGAAGGCCGCCTTCACCGCTTCGAGCTCGGTCTTGATCAGCGTCACGAGCTTGACGCGGTCGCCGAGGATCGACTCCAGCTCGGCGATCTGCTCGCGCAGTCCGGCGATCTCGGTCTCGAGGTCGAGGCGCGACAGCCGCGTGAGCTGGCGCAGTTGCATCTCGAGGATGTCGACGGCCTGGATCTCGGAGAACTCGAACGGGGAGGCCATCAGACCGGCTTTCGCCCCGGCCGGGTCGTCGCTGCCACGGATGAGGGCGATGACGGCATCGAGCACGTCGAGAGCCTTCAGGCGACCCGACAACTTGTGTGCCCGCTCCTCGGCCTTCTCCAACCGGAACTGCGTGCGGCGGGTGAGTACCTCGATCTGGTGCTCGACGTAGCCCTTCAACACGTCACGCAGGTTGAGCGTGCGCGGCACGCCGTCGACGAGGGCGACCATGTTGACGCCGAAGCTCGTCTGCAGGTCGGTCATCTTGAACAGGTTGTTGAGCACGACGTTCGGGTTGGCGTCACGCTTCAGGTCGATCACCAGCCGCGTGCCGGTCTTGTCGGACGTCTCGTCGTTGAGGTCGGAGATGCCGTCGAGCTCGCCGCCGTTCACGAGCTCGCTGATGCGCGCCAGGATCGAGCTACCGCTGCGCTGGTACGGCAGCTCGCTGACCACGATGCGCATGCGATCGCCGCGCTTGCCCGCCTCTTCGATCTCGGCTTTCGCCCGCATCTTCACCGAGCCGCGACCGGTGCGGTAGGCGTCCATGATGCCGGCCCGCCCGAGGATGAAGCCACCGGTCGGGAAGTCAGGGCCCTTGACGAACTGCATGAGATCGTCGGGCGTGGCATCGGGGTTGTCGAGCAGGTGGATCGTGGCGTCGATCACCTCGTTGAGGTTGTGCGGCGGGATGTTCGTGGCCATGCCGACGGCGATGCCCTGGCTGCCGTTCACGAGCAGGTTCGGGAAGCGCGCGGGGAGCACGGTCGGCTCGGTGTTCGAGCCGTCGTAGTTCGCCTGCATGTCGACGGTGTTCTCGTCGATGTCGGCGAGCAGCTGCATCGCCAGCGGATGCAACCGGCACTCCGTGTAGCGGTCGGCGGCGGCGCCGAAGTCGGGGCTGCCGTAGTTGCCGTGGAAGGCGATGAGCGGGTGGCGCAGCGAGAACGGCTGAGCCATGCGCACGAGCGCCTCGTAGACCGCGCTCGTACCGTGCGGGTGGTACTTGGCCACGGTGTCGCCGGTGACGCGCGCGCACTTCACGAAGGCGCGGTCGGGACGGAACCCGTTCTGCTCCATGTCCCACAGGATCCGGCGGTGCACCGGCTTCAGCCCGTCACGCACATCCGGCAACGCCCGCGAGACGATGACCGACATGGCGTAGTCGAGGAACGACCGCTCCATCTCGTCCTGGATCTGGATCGGCTCAACCGCCACCGCCCCCTCCGCCCGACCGCCCCCGGACAGAGAAGCACCCCCACCCGTAGAGATGTCCTCCTCGTCGTCCCCGTCATCGTCCCCGTCTTCGATCGGCGGTTCGTTCGGTGTGTCAGTCATTGAAGAAGTCTCCGCAAGTAGAGGTCGAGTTGGAGAAGTGGGGGAGCCACGAGGGGGCGCTCCGCGATCCCCCTCGTGTCGTGGTCCGATCCGGCTCCGCCGGTCGGACCCCTAGCAGGTTGGGTGCGGCCGAAGGCCGCTCGAGTGAATTCGGAGGAACGGAGCGAAGCGAGTGACGACGACCAGACCTAGATGTCGAGGAACCGGACATCTTTGGCGTTGTGCTGGATGAACTGCTTGCGCAGCTCGACCTCGTCGCCCATGAGCGTGCTCATGATCTCGTCGGCCAGCGCCGCCTGCTCGACGGTGATCTGCAACAAGGTGCGACGGTGGCGGTCCATCGTGGTCTCGCGCAACTCGTCGGCGTCCATCTCGCCGAGACCCTTCAACCGCTGGAAGTCCTTCTTGTGGTTCGGCCGCTCGACCAGGAACGCCGCCTTGGCGGCGTCGTCCTTGAGGTAGATCTTCTCCTTGCCGATCTCGGTGGAGTACAGCGGCGGCTGGGCGATGTACACGTACCCGGCCTCGACCATCGGTTTCATCTGCCGGAAGAAGAACGTGAGCAGCAGGGTCCGGATGTGGCTGCCGTCGACGTCGGCGTCGGTCATGGCGATGACCTTGTGATAGCGGCACTTGGCGGCGTCGAACTCCTCGCCGAGGCCACCGCCGATCGCCGTGATCAGCGTCTGGATCTCGTTGTTCTTGAGCATCTTGTCGAGCCGGGCCCGCTCGACGTTCAGTATCTTGCCGCGGATCGGGAGGATGGCCTGGGTGCGCGGGTCGCGCGCCGACACCGCGGTGCCGCCGGCCGAGTCGCCCTCGACGATGAACAGCTCCGCCTCTTCCGGGTTCTTCGTCGCGCAGTCCTTGAGCTTGTCGGGCATGCCGGCGCCCGACAGCGCCGACTTGCGGCGCACGGCCTCCCGGGCCTTCTTGGCCTCGACGCGCGCCCGAGAGGCCTCGATGCCCTTCTTGACGATGCGGCTCGCCTCGGCCGGGTTCTCGTCGAGCCACTCGGGCAGCTTGATGTTCGTGGCCTTCTGCACGAACGAGCGCATGGGCACGTTGCCGAGCTTCGCCTTCGTCTGGCCCTCGAACTGCGGCTCGCGCAGCTTGACGGCGACGATGGCCGTGAGACCCTCACGGATGTCCTCGCCGAGGAGGTTGTCGTCCTTCTCCTTCAGCAGACCGCGGTCACGCGCGTACTTGTTGATGGCGGTGGTGATCGAGGTGCGGAAGCCCTCGATGTGCATGCCACCCTCCGTCGTGGAGATGCCGTTGGCGTACCCGTGGATGCCCTCGTAGTAGCCGGTGTTCCACTGCAGGGCGATGTCGAGCATCTGCCCGTCGTCGTCGGCGTCCTCGAAGTGGCAGACCTTGGCGAAGAGCGCCTCTTTCGCGGCGTTGAGGTGCTTCACGTAGTCGACGATGCCACCGTTGTACTGGTAGGTGACCTCCTGCTCCTTGTCCGCACGCTCGTCCCGGAAGACGATCTCCAGGCCGCGGTTGAGAAACGCCATCGTCTGCAGACGCTCGAGGACCGTGCGCGAGTGGAACTCGGTGCCCTCGGCGTTGAAGATCGTGGGGTCGGGCCAGAACGACACGCTCGTGCCGTTGATGCGCCCGCGGGCCGGTGTCTGGCCGACGATCTCGAGCTTGCCCTGCGGCTTGCCGCCCTTGGCGTACTCCTGACGGTAGTGGTTGCCGTTCTTGTCGACCTCGACGATGAGGCGCTCGGACAGCGCGTTGACCACCGACACGCCGACGCCGTGCAGGCCACCGGACACCTTGTAACCCTCGCCCCCGAACTTGGCTCCAGCGTGCAACACGGTGAGGACGACCTCGACCGCGCTCTTGCCCTTGTGCGGACCGGAGGGGTACGGGTCGACCGGGATGCCACGGCCGTTGTCGTCGACTCGGCAGGCACCGTCGGGCAGGATCGTGACGACGATGCGGTCGCAGTAGCCGGCCATCGCCTCGTCGACCGAGTTGTCGACGACCTCCCAGATGAGGTGGTGGAGGCCGTCGAGGCCGGTAGAGCCGATGTACATGCCGGGCCGCTTGCGGACCGGATCGAGGCCTTCGAGGACCTGGATGTCCTTCGCTCCGTAGTCCGCCGAACCGGAGTTGTTCTTCTGGTCTGCCGCCAACGCGCGTCCTTTGCAACGGGGGGTGCGACGAGGTCGCCTCGGAGGGGGTCGGTTGACCATCCACGGTGCACCAAAACACCTGGTCAGAACCCCGATTACGAGCGGTCACAGTCTACCAGGACGAGGTCACGACGTGCGCCTTCCCGACCGATTCCGCACCGCCTTCGCGCCGGCCACCCGGATCTCCACCGAGTCGATCGCCGCGGGGGCCACGTACGGCCGAAGGCGGGCTACAAGGTCGGCCTCCAGGAAGCGCAGCTGGGTGGCCCAACCCGGCTGATCGACCTCGACGACGAGCCGGCCGCGGTCGAGCACGATCGGGCGGGCGTGGGCCGCCACCCGCTCGCCGACGGCATCGGCCCAACCCCGGAACAACCCGCCCATCGCCCCCGCCGACGGCGCCGCCCCGGCGGCGCCCGCTCCGGCGGTCGGACCACTGCGGAGCGAGCGCACGACACCGTCCAGGCTCGCCCGCAGCGGTACACCGGCCTCGACGTCCTGACCCACCGAGGTCACCCCGTCGGGATCGGGGCCAGGGCGGTTCCGGCGGGGGTGGTCGGTGGGCACGGTGCCAGCATGGCAGGGCGGTGCGCGGTAGTTGTCAGTCCCGCGGCGGCCCGTCGACGAAGCGCCCCTCGACGACGGTCAGCACCCGCTCAGGGGCGATGCCCGCCGGCAGGTCGCCAGCGGTCGTCAGCACGGTCTGGCCGCGGGGCAGGTGGGCCACGAGCGCCGCCGTGCGCGTCGGGTCGAGCTCGGAGAACACGTCGTCGAGCAACAGGACCGGCGTGCTGCCCACCAGCTCTCCCACCAGCCGGTGGGCAGCGAGTCGTAGCGCGAGGGCCAGGCAGCGTTGCTCGCCCTGCGAGGCGTGCGTGCGAGACGGCATCGAGCGCAGGGTGATCTCGAGGTCGTCACGGTGCGGACCGACCGTGCACTGGGCCCGGCGGACGTCATCGGTGCGGGCGGCCACCAACGCGGCCGCCAACCCGACGGTGCGCCACGGTGCGACGTACTCGAGCGACACCGGCATCTCGTCGCCGGCCAACTGCTCGTAGGCGAGAGTCATCTCGGGCGCGAGCGCGGCGACGAGCTCCACGCGTGCCGCGGTCAGCTCCTCGCCGACCTGAGCCAGCTTGGTGTCCCACACGTCGAGCGTGATGGCGATCTCGGGCGTCAGGCGGCCACCAGCCTGCTTGAGCAGACTCGTCCGTTGGCGCAGGATCCGGTCGAGATCGGATCGGCGGGCATCGTGACGCACCGACAGGGCCACTGCGGTGTCGTCCAGGAACCGGCGACGCTCGGAGGGCCCGCCCTTGACGAGCACGAGGTCGTCGGGGGCGAAGACGCTGACCCGCAGAACGCCGAGGAGGTCGCGGGTGCGCGTCAGCCGTTGGCGGTTCACCTGCACCCGACCGCGTCCCGTCCTCGCCAGTTCGGCCTCGACAAGGATCTCGCGGCCGTCGTCGTGACGCACCTCGGCGCGTACGACGGCCCGGTCGACCCCGGCCCGCACGAGGGCGTCGTTCGGCGCACCGCGGAAGCTGTCGAGCGTGGCGAGGTACCCGATGGCTTCGACGAGGTTCGTCTTGCCCTGCCCGTTGCGACCGACGACGACGGTGAGGCCTTCGGCGAAGACCAGCTCGGTCTCGACGTAGTTGCGGAAGTCGGCGAGCCAGAGGCGACGGACGAGCATCAGGACGACGACGAAGGCGACGAAGGGATCGACCGACGGGAGAACCGCGGCAGCGCCGGCCGACGACGACCGGAAGCCGTCAGGGCACCCGCACCGGCATGAGCAGGTACAGGTAGTCCTGGTCGTTCGCCGGACGCACGACGGCCGGCTTCAACGCATCGAGCGTGTCGATGGCGACCTCGTCGCCCCCGATGGCATCCACGCCCTGGGCGAGGTACTCGGGGTTGAACGCCACCGTCATGTCGGCGCCGTTGTAGCTGGCATCGAGCGTCTCGGAGGCCTGCCCGATGTCCTGGGTGACCGCCGAGAGGCTGAGCCCGTCGGAGGTCATCTGCAGCCGGATCGGCGTGGCGTCACGAGCGAGGAGCTTCACTCGCCGGATCGCATCGAGCAGGGGTTCGCGCGCCACCGTGAGCCGGTTCGGATGACTGTTCGGGATCAGCTGGCGGTAGTTCGGGAACTCGCCCTCGATCAGACGGGTCGTCAGTCGCGTACCGCCGGCCTCGAACGTGGCATCGCGCTCGCCCAGTCGCAGCGTGACGTCACCCGTGGCCGGAAGCATGCGCGTGAGCTCGTTCAACGCCCGGGACGGCACGAGGACCTTCTGATCGGTGCCCAGAACCGACACGCCGGCAAGATCGCGCACCGCCAGACGGTACGAGTCGGTGGCCACCAGGCGAAGGCCACCGGCTTCGGCCGCGAGCAGCACCCCCGTGAGGATGGGCCGCGACTCGTCCGACGAGGCCGCCCGCACGACCTGCTTCAGCGCCTCGGACAACTGGGCGGCGGGCAGGGTGACCGCGTTGGCCGCCGGCTCGGGCAGCTTGGGATAGTCCTCGGGCGCCAGTGGCCGAACGCTGAAGTTCGACCGTCCGGCCGAGATCTTCACATCATCGTGGCCCACAGCATCGACCTCGACGGCGCCACTGTCGAGCGAGCGGACGATGTCGGCCGTGAGCCGGGCCGGGAGCACGATGACCCCGTCGCCTTCTCCGGCGACGTCGAGCGTCGTGTGGATCGTGAGCTCCAGATCGGTACCGGTGACCGTCAGGGTGTCTCCGGTCAGGGCAACGCGCACACCGGACAGCACGGGCAGGGCACCGGTCCGGCCGGTGGCGGCTCGGCCCGCAGCCGCCAGTGCGTCGGCCAGCACGTCTCGCTCGCAGCGGAACTTCACGTCAGCTCGCTTCCTTCACAACAGGGGTGTCTAGAGAATTGATGATGGTAATAAGGGCTGTGGATTGGGGATATCCACGCATCGGCCCTGGTCATGCCGCACGGCACACCGCGCGGTGTTGCCCACAGGTTTCCACAGGCGGATGGTTCGGGGCGCGATCTCGGGGGAGAACCCCGATGTTGTCCCCCGTTTCCCCAGCGTTCGCCCGAGGTTGTCCTCCGGTTCGTCCCCAGTTCACGGCGCCTTCTTGATGCGGGCGATGAGCTCGGTGACCTGGTCGTAGATCTGATGGCGCTCGGACATCAGGCGCTGCACCTTCTCGACGGCGTGGATCACGGTGGTGTGGTCACGCCCACCGAACTCGCGGGCGATCGCCGGGTACGACAGGTCGGTGAGCTCGCGGAACACGTACATGCCGATCTGGCGGGCGATGACGAGTGGACGCTGACGGCTCTTGCCCTTCAGCTGGTCGATGCTCATGGCGAAGAAGTCGGCGATCGTGTCGAGCATCGCCGCCGGCGTCATCGCCCGCTGCTGCGGACTGGAGAGCAGATCGGCGAGCAGCCGCTCGGCCAAGGGAACGGTGACCGGCACCCGGTTGAGGCTGGCGTAGGCCGACACGCGGATGAGGGCGCCCTCGAGCTCGCGGATGTTGTTCGTGATGTGCGTGGCGATGAACTCGAGCACCTCGCTCGGCATCGGCGTGGCGTCGCGCTCGGCCTTGTTGCGCAGGATGGCGAGCCGGGTCTCGAGGTCGGGCGGCTGGATGTCGGTGATCAGCCCCCAACGGAACCGGCCCCGCAACCGGTCCTCCAACGTCGGGATGGCGTCGGGCATCCGGTCGGAGCTGATGATGATCTGCTTGTTGGCCCCGTGGAGGGCGTTGAAGGTGTGGAAGAACTCCTCCTGGAGCCCCTCCTTGCCCTCCATGAACTGGATGTCGTCGATGAGCAGAACGTCGGCATCCCGGTAGCGCCGCTTGAACGCCGTGGTCGAGTTCGTGCGGATGGCGTCGACGTACTCGTTCAGGAACGTCTCGGTCGAGACGTAACGCACCTGGTAGTGGGCGTAGTTCTGGTGCACGTAGTGCCCGATGGCGTGGAGCAGATGGGTCTTGCCCAACCCGGCCGAGCCGTAGATGAACAGCGGGTTGTAGGAACGGGCGGGCACCTCAGCGACACGGAGGGCGGCGGCGAGCGCGAACTGGTTCGACGCGCCTTTCACGAAGGTCTCGAACATGTAGTTCGGGTTGAGGCCGTTCATCCGTACCGGCTGGTCCTTGCCGACGGCCACGCCGAGGCTGTCGACCAGGCTCAATGTGCCCTGATGGCCGGGGTCGGGGTCCGCAACCGGTTCGGGGGCGGCCATGACCTCGATCGACAGGTCGAGGCCGTCGATCCCGATCTCCTCGAACGCCTCGCGTACGAGCGGCAGGTAGCGGGTCTCGATCCGGTCACGAACGTGCGTGCTCGGGACCTCGAGCACGAGACGCGCGCCGTCGTACCCACTGGCGTGGGCATCCTGAAAAGTGGATAGCCAGACGGCCTCGGACACCTGCGCTCGCAGGTGCACCGCAGCGTCTGTCCACAGGTGTTCGGCGTCGTTCACCAGCGACTCCATCGGCCCCTCAACGGCGGCATCCACAGCGCGATCCACATGCTGTGGACAACTCGAGATCGGTTGGTGGACGGTTAGGCCGCCCACCGGAGATGGTGACCGTAGCAGGTCGACGCGACCCGTCCGACCGGGCAGATCCCCTGGTCGGCGCGTTTGTCCACAGGACATCGCTCGTGATAACCAGACCGTTCCGACCTGGTGGTTTGCCGTCGTTGTCGCGCGCGCCTAACCTTGAACGGTCCGGCGTCCAGGCGCTGCGGCGAGATTTCGGCAGGTGAGCTGCCAAGCCGGTCACCGACCCGTTCCGGGGTCGAATCCGCCGGTATCGGTGCAGGCGGGAGTCCCCGCCCGAGGAGGCATGGGTGAAGCGCACGTTCCAACCGAACAACCGGCGTCGGTCGAAGAAGCACGGCTTCCGCAACCGGATGTCGACTCGCGCTGGGCGCGAGGTGCTCCGGTCCCGTCGGGCCAAGGGCCGTCTACGTCTGTCGGCCTGATCTGGCGTCTTCGCGACCGCGAGGACTTCGCCCGTATTCGCGCCCAGGGTAGTCGATTTAGTCACGGAGAGTTGTGGATGTACTGGCTCTCGGACCCCGTCGCCGTTCCGCCCCGTGTCGGGTACGCCATCGGGCGGGCGGTCGGCCCCGCGGTTGCCCGCAACCGGCTGCGTCGGCGCCTGCGGGCACTGCTGGCCGACCGGGCCTACGCTGGCCAGGTGGCCCCCGGCTGGTATCTCGTCGGCTGCCGGGCCGATGCTGCCTCGGCCGCGTTCGGCGAGTTGGGCGGCCAGATCGACCGGTTGCTCGGCCTCGTCGCCCGAGAGGCGCCCGTGGCTCCGCCGTTCCGGCCCGACGAGTCCGGCCTGATGAGCGGGCCCCGATGACCAGTGCGTCCGCACCGGCAGAGGCAACCGTGCGTTGGTACCAGCAGGTTCGCGCCGGACGTCCGTCCCCGTGCCGCTACGAGCCGAGCTGCTCGCAGTACACGCTCGAGGCGTTGCATCGGCACGGGCTCGCGTGGGGCCTGTGGCTCGGCCTGCGCCGCCTCGCCCGGTGCCATCCGCTCGGGTCGCACGGTCTCGATCCGGTTCCCGAGGTCCCCCACCTGTTCGCCGCTGCGTCGGTGGACCCGTCCCGTAGGAAGCGCTGATGTACGCCTCCATCCTCGATCCGCTGTACCGCGTGGTGTCGGCCATTCTGGCCGCGTTCTACGAGTTCAGTCACAGTTTCACCATCTCGATCGCCTTGTTGACCCTGGCGATCGGCATCTTGGTCATGCCGCTGACCTTGAAGAGCACGAAGTCGATGCTCGAGATGCAAAAGATCCAGCCCGAGGTCAAGAAGCTCCAGGACCAGTACAAGGGCGACGTCCAGGCGCGCAACGAAGCGATGATGGCGCTCTACAAGGAACACGGCGTCAACCCGCTCGGCGGGTGCGTGCCGATGCTGCTGCCGCTGCCGGTGTTCATCGTCATGTACCGCACGGTGCACGGGCTCACGAGGTTGTGCACCACCAAGCTGATCAGCGGCAACCCGGCGTACGCCGGTAAGAACCCTGGCAGCTTCTGCCCGGACCACATCAAGTCGTCGGCCCGGCTGTTCAGGGACCTCGTCGGCAAGACCAAGATGAGTTCGTTCGGGCTCGACCTCGCCCAGTCGGCCAAGACCCAGATCGCCAACAACATCGTCCGCGGTCTCCCTTACCTGCTGCTGGTCCTCGTCGTCGGTGCCACCGGGTACTACCAGCAGCGTCAGGTGACCGTCCGGAACACGGGGCAGCCCGTCAACCCGCAGCAGCAGATGCTCCTGCGCATCATGCCGGCCGGATTCGCGCTGTTCTCGCTCATCTTCCCGGCCGCCCTCATCGTGTACTTCATCGTCGGCAACCTGAGCCGCATCGCCCAGAACGCCTACATCACCCGTCGCTTCTATGGCGAGGACGGGCTTGGCCACCAGGTGAGCCGCCTGCGGGCCGAGGCCGGCGGCGACAAGCCCTCGACCGGCGCGAAGGGTGCGGTGGCGAAGTTCACGGCGCCCTCGGTATCGCCTTCGCCGAATCGCCCGAACCCGACGAAGTCGAAGGCGATGACCCCACCGAAGGGCGCGGCGACCCCACCGAAGGGCTCCGGCTCGCCCGCGGCGGCCACCAAGAAGGACGCCGGCGCGCCCGGCCGGGTGCGCCCTACCCCACCGAACCGTGCCCGGCCGGCGACGACGCGCCCGGCACCCCGACCGAAGAAATCGTGAGCGTTAGCTGATGGAGTGGGTCGAAACCACCGGAAAGTCCCTGGCGGAAGCCAAAAGCCTGGCCCTTGACCGGCTCGGTGTGGACGAGAGCGATGCTGAGTTCGACGTCCTCGATGAGCCGAGGCCGGGCCTGTTCGGTCGGATGCGGGGCGAGGCGAGGGTCCGGGCGCGGGTACGACCGACCCATCCCCGCCCGAAGGTCGAGCGTCGGCGCGGTCGCAAGACGGCCGGTGCCGCCGGCGAGCCGAGCGAGGGGTCCGCCGACGGCGCCGGCGAGCCAACCGTCCCGGCGGCGCCGTCACCGGGTCGCAAGCAGGCCGCGAAGTCGGCAGCTGTCCCCCGTTCGGCCCGCGCTGACGACACCCTTGCTGGTGCCGGAGCCGACCGCCCGGCATCTCGACCGGGCTCCGCGAGAACGAAGAGCCGGACCACACGGTCCGTCGAGCAGGAGGAACCCACCATGTCCGAGATCCCTGAGGATGTTTCGAGCGGCGACCTCGTCGACGAAGCCCCGGCGGCCGCCGAGTTTCTACGCGGACTGCTCGCCGCCATGGGTGCGTCCGGCACGGTGGAGACCTCCGTTGTCGATGACGACGTCGAGGTGACGGTCGAGGGTGATGACCTCGGCCTGCTCATTGGACCCCGCGGCGCCACACTGCAGGCGGTGCAGGAGTTGACCCGGCTCGCCGTGCAGCAACGCCGTGAGGGCGCTCGCGGCGCGTGGATTCACGTGGATGTCTCCGGCTATCGGGCCAAGCGGCGCGAGGCCCTCGCTCGGTTCACGACGCAGGTCGCTCAGCAGGTGGCCGAGAGCGGGGTCGCTCGGGCGCTCGAGCCGATGAGCGCCGCCGACCGTAAGGTCGTGCACGACACAGCCGGCGACCTGGCGGGCGTCCGTACGACGTCCGAGGGTGAAGATCCCAACCGGCGCGTCGTGATCCAGCCGGCGAGCGACTGAACGACGTTCGGGTCGAGTGGCGGCGGCCGCGCGACCTCGCGGACGGAGGTGCAGACGTGGCGACCGATCCGGCCGACGCGCCGCTGTACGCCGCCTTGGAAGACCAGCGCCGCCTCGGCGTTCTAGGCACCTCGGTGGCCGAGGCGGTCGCCCACAGCGAGCTGTTTCTCCCGGCCCTCGGAGAGAGCACCACGGTCCTCGACCTCGGGAGCGGCGCCGGCGTGCCGGGCCTGGTGCTCGCCTGGCGACGACCCGATCTCGTGGTCATCCTGCTCGACGCCCGTCAGCGCCGCACCGATCAATTGCAGCGGCTGGTCGGGCGACTCGGCCTGAGCCGACGAGTGAGCGTCCGCTGCGGGACGGCAGAAGAGCTCGGGCGTTGGCCCGGTCTGGCCGGTGGTGTCGACGCCGTGGTGGCCCGCAGCTTTGGTCCACCGGCCGAGGTGATCGCGGCCGCGCGCCCCTTCCTGCGAATCGGTGGCCGGCTCGTCGTGAGCGACCCTCCCGACGGCGGACTCCGCTGGACCAGGGCGCTACTCGCGGGCAGCGACCTCGTACGGCTCAGCGCGGATGCGCCTGGGCTGTTCGTCGCCGAGCTCCGTACGTCGGATTCACGTGGATCGACGCCGGCCTAAGACTCTCGACCTTGACGAGAGGTTTCACGTGAATCATTGCCGCGAGCCTCTGACCAGCACTTCTGTGGGAACTGCTGGCGCTGGAGCCCGACGTCGGCACTTGCCGAACCGATTGGCGGTGCAGGTCCGCCGATGGCCACCGGGAACCAGGTAGCCTTCTGTGCGGGTTCGGGCACCAGCTGCCTGCCTGCGTCGAGCGGGTGACCCGCTCCCCCACCGCCCCGCTCATGGCCCACTTCACCGAAGGACGTCGGATGACCGATATGGTCGATCAGCAGATCGGCGAACCGTCACCGGGACCGCGGGCGCTCCCGCGAGTCCTGGCCATCGCCAATCAGAAGGGCGGCGTTGGCAAGACGACGACCGCCGTGAACCTGGGAGCGAGCCTCGCCGAGCTCGGCTACCGAACGCTCATCATCGACCTTGACCCGCAGGGCAACGCCAGCACGGGTCTCGGTATCGACACCCGGAACCTGGCCTCGTCGATGTACGACGTGATCCTCAGTGAAGCGTCGCTCGAGGATTGCATCGAACCGTCGAGCGTCAAGAACTTGTTTGTCGCTCCGGCCAGTCTCGACCTGGCTGGAGCCGAGATCGAACTCGTCCCGCTCTTCAGCCGCGAGCTACGACTGAAGCGGGCGATCGAGGGCGTCCTTGACGGCTTCGACTTCGTGCTCATCGACTGCCCTCCTTCCCTCGGCCTCCTGACGGTGAACGGATTGGCGGCCGCCGGCGAAGTCCTCGTGCCGATCCAGTGCGAGTATTACGCCCTGGAGGGACTCGGCCAGCTGCTCCGCAACGTCGAGCTAGTGCGCAAGAGCCTAAACCCGACGTTGGAGGTCAGCACGATCGTCCTCGTGATGTACGACGCCCGCACGAAGCTGGCCGATCAGGTCGTCAACGAGGTACGGACGCACTTCGGTGACAAGGTCTGCAAGATGGTCGTGCCCCGCACGGTGCGTCTCTCGGAAGCGCCGTCGTACGGTCAGCCGGTGCTTTCCTTCGATCCCAACTCGCGCGGTGCCGTGGCCTATCGGGAACTCGCCAAGGAGGTCAGTGGTGGCGCGCCGCAGCGGGCTCGGTAGGGGCCTGTCCTCCCTGATCCCGCCGGCCGATCCCGGCGTCGATCCCGGGGCCGATGGTGAGACTGTGTTCGCCGAGGTGGCAGTCGCGGCCATCGAGCCGAACCCGCACCAGCCGCGCCAGCACTTCGAGGAGCAGTCGCTCACCGAGCTGAGCGCCTCGATCCGAGAGATAGGGGTGCTGCAGCCCGTGCTGCTGCGTCCGTCGGGCGACGGACGGTACCAGCTCATCGCCGGCGAGCGACGTTGGCGGGCTGCCCGGCGGGCGGGGTTGGACACGATCCCGGCGATCATCCGCACGACCGATGACGTCGCGTCCGTCGAGCAGGCCCTGGTCGAGAACCTGCACCGCCAGGACCTCACGCCACTCGAGGAGGCCTCGGCGTACTCACAGTTGATCGAAGACTTCGGGTTGACCCACGAGCAGGTGGCTACCCGTGTCGGCAAGAGCCGGCAGGCGATCACCAACACGCTGCGCCTGCTCCAGCTTCCCCCGGCAGTCCAACATCTGCTGGCCGACGGTCGACTGAGTGCGGGCCACGCCCGGGCACTGCTCGGCACGCCGGACCGGGCTCGCCAGGAGCTCCTCGCCAAGCAGACCGTGGCCGAGGGGCTCTCGGTACGGCGGGTCGAGGACCTCGTTCGGGAGCTGAACATGGCGCCAGCGAGCGCCTCCACGGGGGAGGGGTCGTCGGCGCCGGAACGGCGGCCGGCGATGCCGGTGCTCCGCCCTCCCGGTCTACTCGAGCTGGAAGAGCTGCTGTCTCACTACCTCAACACGCGGGTGACGGTGACGATGAGCGGGCAGCGCGGCCGGGTCGGGATCGAATTCGCCACGCTCGAGGACCTCGAGCGGATCTACCGACTGATGACGGAGCCGAAGTCTCAACCCTCAACCGGACCCTCAGGTGTAGCTTGA
>JAYUAM010000396.1:0-4425 GCA_043741295.1 Acidimicrobiia bacterium | reverse complement strand
GCCAGATCTGCTCACTGGCCGACAGTTCGAGCGTGAGCAGGCCGTTGCTGCTCGATGCGGTCGACGACGAGTCGAGCCTGACGTCGATGAGCGACGCGTCAAAGCCGAGCGTGTTCTCGGTGACGTCGGGCGCGGCGACCGACGTCATGACGTCGTTCACCGGATGGAGCTGGTCGGCCACCGGCATCTTTACACCGCCGACCACGAGTGTCATCGAGTCATTGCTTCCCCGATCACCGTCCCACGCAACCATGCCCAAGCGAGCCGTTCTCCCGACCGTGGAGGCGGGCCCGAGCCCGCCGAGCGGCAGCGACTGCCCAGCGGACGCGTTGTAGGCGACCAACCCGTCCATCACCAGGATCACGCGCTCGGGCGCGGCGTCCTCGTGGGTGACGACGACGAGACTCCACCCACCGGCGACGTTCTTGCCGGGAGTCGCATAGCCCCCGAGGCTGGCGAACGTGTACGTGCCCGATCCGCCCGACTGCACTATCTGGGTGACGTCGACGGTTGCGAAGATGCCCTGGTCGGACTCCGTCAACCTGGTGACGGGGCCACTGAGATCGTGCGCGGTAGCCGACTGAGGGTCGGAGAGCTGGACCTGGTTGTACTTCGCAGCCACGAGACTCGGGTTCGGATCCTTCGCCCCCCAGAACAACCACGCCTTCGCCACCGAGGCGCCAGGCGGGATCACGAGATTGGCCGACGACGAGGCGGTGACGGGCACTTTCGCACCGACCGCCGTCATCGTCACTCCATCATTCCTCACGGCGCCAGTGCAGCCACACTGCATCAGCGTGTTGCCGACGATGAGCACGTCGCCGTGGTCGACGGTAGCGAAGAGCGTCGACAGCCCGCCGGTCGCAGGCGGCGCGACATCGAACGAGCTCGTGTTGTTCGACGAGACGACGGTGTCGGAGGCGGCCGAGGTCACCGTCGCCGAAACCGTCGCGGTGGCCGCGGCCGCGGCCGAACGGATGCGTTGCTGGGAGATGGGGACCAACGCCGTGCGCAGCACGAGCGTGCTGCTGCCGGGCGCAGCCAACGTCGGCCCTGCGCAGGTGACGGTGGCTCCCGCTCCGCCGTTCGCCGTGCACCGCCACGACGTCGGCGAGGCGTCGCGGAATTCGAGCGACGACGGCAGGCTCACCGACACGAGGACGCTGTTCGCAGTCTCGGGACCGGCGTTGCTGACGACCGCCGACACGTAGAGATCGTGGCCGACCACCGCAGGGCCGAGCGGTGACAGCGATATCGACAGGTCGGCCTGCCGTGGCGCACCAGTCCCACCGACCGGGCCGAGCTGAGGCGCCCGGGTGGTCGTCGACCGGGGCCGCGTCGTCGGGACCGCGGTGTTGCCGAGCACGGACGGGTCGGTTGGCGCATCGCTCGACGACACCGCGTCCGTGGGGGGCACCGACGTCACGGCGGCGGTCGGCGACTCGGGCGACGTCACCCCGCTCGTAGCCGCTCTGATCGACGGCGGCCTGCTGGTCGTCGGCGGAACCGGCGACCGCTTGGGAATCCGGGCGGTCGTGCTCGGCGTCGGCGAGGTCGGGAACGGCGTGGTGGCGAGTTCCGGCCGTTTGGCCGACGTCTTGAGCGCGGCAGCACTCATCGCCGAGAGCACGACGACGAGCACCGCCACGAGCGCGGCATGGGCCTTGCCCGGCTTGGATCGACGTGACCACACGCTGCGAACGTCGTGGGCGAAGGCCGTGGCCGGCCCGGGGCCGAGCCGCCCGAGGTAGGCGGCGAGCGGCGCGCCGAGAATTGCCGGCGCCACGACCGACCGCAACGACCCGGCCACGTCGCGCAACTCGACGAGGATCGCCCGGCATCGGTCGCACCGTTCGAGGTGGGTGTCGACCATTTCGCGATCGCGGGTCGAAAGGCTCTCTCGGGCGTACCCGGCGAGTCGCAAGCGGGCCTCGCCGCAGGCCGCCGGGGGCGTGCGATGCACGTGCGCCTGCAGGTACGCCTCGCGCAGCCCTTCGCGCGCCCGGTAGGCCAGGGCGGCCACAGCATTCGGCGCGAGGCCGATGAGCGGCGCGACCTCGGCCGCCGATCGCCCCTCGATCTCGGTGTGCCAGAGCACGAGTTGCCAGCGCTCGGGCAGCGTGGCGAACGCACGGGCGACGAGCGCTCGATCGTCCCCGCTCGCCGCCCGCGCCTCGAGCGCGGCGTCGACGACGTCGGGCATCTCGCCGAGCGGATCGAGGTGGGCGTCGGTGCGGGCACGGTCGTAGAACACGTTGCGGAGGCAGGTGAGGAGATACGGCCGGAACGCCTGCTCGGGCCCCCCGCCGCGACGGATGGCGTTGAGTACGCGGGCGAAGCCCTCGGCCACGAGGTCGTCGAAGTCGGCCCGACGACCGACGAGCGCGCGTGCCGCCGCTCGCGCGGCGTCGCCGTGGCGTCGGAACAGTTCGCCGTACGCGCCGTGGTCGTCCAGGCGCGCCGCAGCGATCAGCTCTGCGTCGCTGCGACGATCTACCTCGACGGTTACCGGTGACATGTCCTCGCCCTATGCCCTCGCGCACAGTATGGGGCAAGGAATTCTCAGCGTGTCGTCAAGATCGTGTCGACTCGGCGACGGTCAGATCGGCGTCACACCGGCCTCACACCGGGGTGATCCCGTGGCGCTTCGCCGGACGGTCGGGGCGTTTGCCGGCGGCGAGCCCGAAGCGACGGATCAGCTCGGTGCGCAGCTCCTCGGGCGGTACCACCGCGTCGATCACCAGTTCGCTCGCCAGATGCAACAGGTCGATGTCCTCGTCGTACTCGGCCCGCCTCGCGGCCACGAAGGCCGCCCGCTCGCCGGGATCGGCGATCTCGGCGATCTTGCGGGCGTACACCGCGTTCACGGCGGCGTTGGCGCCCATCACGGCGATCTTGGCGGTCGGCAGGGCGATGCAGGCGTCGGGTTCGAAGCCGGGTCCCGCCATCGCGTACAGGCCGGCGCCGTAGGCCTTGCGGAGGATCACCGAGATCGTGGGCACGGTGGCCTCGCTCATCGCCGTGAGCATCTTGGCGCCGTGACGGATGATGCCCTGGCGCTCGACCTGCGTGCCGATCATGAACCCGGGGACGTCGCACAGGTAGAGCAAGGGGATACCGAAGGCGTCGCACAGCGAGATGAAGCGGGCCGCCTTGTCGGCCGAGTCGACGAAGAGCACGCCGCCCTTCACGGCCGGGTTGTTGGCGACGATGCCGAGCGGGTTGCCGTCGAGGTGACCGAGGCCGACCACGAGCTCGGGGGCGAACAGCGGCTTCAGCTCGAAGAAGCTGTTCTCGTCGACGAGCCCGTCGATCACGCGCCGCACGTCGTAGCCCGCGGTGTCCTCGACCGGGATGAGCCCGGCGGTGAACGTCGTGGCCGGGCCCGTGCCGGCGGGCGCCGACGGCGGCGGTTCGCGCCAGGACGTCGGCAGGAAGCTGAACCACCAGCGGGCGAGCGCGATGCACTCGGCATCGTCGGTGGCGAGGTTGTCGCCACAGCCCGACACGGTGGCGTGCATGCGGGCGCCACCCATCTCCTGCAACGTGACGTGCTCGCCGATCACCTCTTCCGCCATGCGCGGCGATCCGAGGTACATGGACGCGTTCTCCTCGACCATGAACACCACGTCACAGAAGGCCGGGATGTACGCGCCGCCGGCGGCGGACGGGCCGAACAGGCAGCAGATCTGCGGCACCTTGCCCGACAGCTTGATCTGGTTGTGGAAGATCCGGCCGGCGCCGCGCCGGCCGGGGAACAGTTGCACCTGGTCGGTGATCCGCGCGCCACCGGAGTCGACGAACCAGAACAGCGGAAGCTCGTGGTCGAGCGCCGCCTCGGTGGCGCGGATCATCTTCTCGACCGTTCGCGCTCCCCACGAGCCCGCCTTCACCGTCGGGTCGTTGGCGACGACGATCACCGGGCGACCGTCGACCAGACCCCGGCCGGTGACGACGCCGTCGGCCGGTAGATCGGGAGCCTGCGCGTTGGCCAGGAGGCCGTCCTCGACGAACGTGTGGGTGTCGATGAGGAGCGCGATGCGCTGGCGGGCCGAGAGCTTGCGGGCCACGGCCGAGCCCTCCCGCACGACGCCGCCGGCGCGGGCCCGCTCGATGGCAGCGGCGATCGGAGCGTCCAGGCGGGGCGGGTCGGTCACGACCTTGATTGTGCCGGCCCGGCCGGTGACATGCGTCATCTCCACTACCTCCAGCGTTTGTCAACGGTTGGCCAAACACTCACCGTTGGGGACTTGTCACGACCCCGTCACTGTTGTAATGTATTCGTAACGCCGCTGATGACTTCCCCCCATCGGCTGGCGAGAAGGTCTGAGGTGCCGCCCTCGAGCTGGCTTGTCCGCCCGCTCCAGTTCGAGGTCGGCACCTCAGTGTTTTTTACCGGCGGCGGCCGCTCGATCGGGCACCGCA
>JAYUAM010000395.1:0-1785 GCA_043741295.1 Acidimicrobiia bacterium | reverse complement strand
GTGGTCGTTCGGCAAGTGGACCCCGTGGTGGTTCGAGTCGTCGTTCGGTGGCATCGCCACCGACGGGTTCGGTCCCGCGTCCGGCAGTCGCGGATTCGGCGGTCCTGGGTTCGGCACGGGGGCCGAGGTGAAGAACTACACCGGTACGACCGGAGCGGACGGCAGTCAGTTCCTACGCCTCGACTTCGCCGGCAAGGACGGCGTCCTGCCCGACCTGCCGGTGACGGTGCGGGCCCAGGCGACCGTGCAGGACGTGAACCGTCAGGTGCTGGCGTCGACCACGAACCTGCTCGTGCATCCGTCCGCGTTCTACGTCGGCCTGCGCGGTACCCAGACGTTCGTGAAGCAGGGCGACCCGATCGCCATCGATGCCGTCGTCACGTCGATCGACGGCAAGGTCACACCGGACCGGGCCGTGCGCGTCACGGCCAGCCGGACCGATTGGAAGCTCACGAACGGTGCCTACGTCGAGGTCCCGGTCGACGTGCAGACCTGCGACCGAACCTCGGGCACCGACCCGGTGGCGTGCTCGTTCGCCACGAGCGTCGGGGGCACGTACTCGATCACCGCCACCGTGGTCGACGACCACGGGGCGACGAACCGCACCGAGCTCACGCGTTGGGTGTCGGGCGGGCTCGGCCGTCCCGACCGCAGCGTTGCGCGCGAGCAGCTCACCGTCGTCCCGGCGAAGGCCGACTACGCGCCGGGCGACACCGCGGAGGTGCTCGTGCAGGCGCCGTTCGCCGCCGGTCACGGCATCGTGACGATCAGCCATGTCGGCCTCGACGCCACCCAGCAGTTCGACGTCGTCGGTGGCACGGCGATCGTCCGTCTCCCAATAATCGAGGCCGACGTGCCCGGTATCGATCTCTCGTTCGAGGTCGTCGGAACGACGCCCCGCACCGGCGACGACGGACGGCCACTCGACGGTGCGCCACCCCGCCCGGCCTTCGCCGTCGGCGCGCTCGCCCTGAAGGTGTCGACGGCGTCACGCACGCTGACCGTGAAGGCCACGCCCGAAGCCACGACGCTCGCACCCGGCGCGTCCACGAAGGTCGACCTCGCCGTCACCGGCCCGGACGGCGCACCGGCGGCCGGGGCCGAGGTGGCCGTCGCCGTCGTCGACGAGGCGGTGCTCGCCCTCGGCCCGTACCGGTGGCCCGATCCGCTCGAGCTCTTCTACGGCCCGCACCCCGGCAACCAGCAGACGACCTATGGGCGCGAGTCGATCGCCCTCGCCGCACCGGTCGGGGTGGCGGGCGGCGACTCGACCCTGGACGCGGCCGCGGCGACCGGCGGTGCGGCGACGACAGCCGCTACCGCTGCCGCCGGAACGGTCCCGCCGGGA
This sequence comes from Acidimicrobiia bacterium, assembly GCA_043741295.1. Lineage (GTDB taxonomy): Bacteria > Actinomycetota > Acidimicrobiia > Acidimicrobiales > Ilumatobacteraceae > JAYUAM01. Next base: position 437 of record JAYUAM010000395.1, on the reverse strand, counting down.
GCCCGCGTCGCCGCACCGGGCGCCCCTGCGGCAGCCGAGGAGTCGGCGGCGAAGTATGCCGCCGCGGCTGACGGCGGAGGTGGCCCGCCCGGGCCGGTGATCGACCTGCGGACGAACTTCGACGCGCTGGCCGTGTTCCGCCCCAGCATCACGACCGATGCCGTCGGTCGTGCCGTGGTCGATGTCCGCTTGCCCGACAACCTCACGCGCTACCGGGTGATGGTGTTGGCGGTGCAGGGCGACGACCGCTTCGGCTCCACCGATGCCGAGATCACCGCGCGCAAGCCGCTCATGGTCCGCCCGTCGGCGCCGCGCTTCCTCAACTTCGGTGATGTCTTCGAGCTGCCGGTCGTGGTGCAGAACCAGACCGATCAGGCGATGGCGGTCGACCTCGCGCTGCAGACGTCGAACCTCGCCGTCAACGGAGCGCCCGGCCG
>JAYUAM010000394.1:0-10291 GCA_043741295.1 Acidimicrobiia bacterium | reverse complement strand
TCCTCGTCGAGCACGACATGTCGCTCGTGATGTCCATCTGCTCGTACATCTACGTGCTCGACTTCGGTCGCGCGATCTTCGAGGGGACCCCGGCCGAGGTGGCCTCCAGCCCGATCGTGCGCGCCGCGTACCTCGGCTCCGAGGCCGACGAGCTGACCGCGGTCACCGGCGACCTGGACGGCGAGCTGGCATGACGACTCCGACGACATCGCTCGCCATCGACCACGCGCCCACCGCCGCGCCAGCGCTCGAGCTCCGCAACGTGACCGGCGGCTACCGGGGCGTCGACGTCCTGCGAGGGGTCGACCTGAACGTCGAGTCCGGCTCCATCACGGCGCTGCTCGGAACCAACGGCGCGGGCAAGACGACGCTGCTGAAGACTGCGTCAGGGCTGCTGCGTCCGACGGACGGGTCGGTGCTCATCGGCGGCAACGACGTGACGGCGTGGCCCGCCCATCGACGTGCCGCGGCCGGCGTCTGCCACATCCCTGAAGGCCGTGGGGTGTTCCGGTCGATGACGGTGCGCGAGAACCTCCGACTGCAGACCAGGCGAGGCGATGACGAGGCCGCGGGCGCCGTGCGCGCCATCGAGGCGTTTCCGATCCTCGGGCAGCGACTGGACCAGCGGGCCGGGCAGCTCTCCGGCGGCCAGCAGCAGATGCTGGCGCTGGCCAGGGCCTACACCCAGCGACCCTCGCTCGTGCTCGTCGACGAGGCGTCGCTCGGGTTGGCCCCGATAGTGGTCGACGCCATCTTCACGTTCCTCCAGCAGATCAGCAGCGAAGGCACCTCGCTGCTGATCGTCGACCAGTTCGTCGCCCGCGCCCTCGCCCTCGCCGACAAGGTCTACGTCCTCGGGCACGGTGAGATCGTGTTCGCCGGCCAGCCCGCCGAGCTTCGGGCGAGCGATGTGTTCGGCCGCTACCTCGGTGAGAGCTGACCGTCCCGCTGCGGCGTGCTCACGGCATCTGGCGGTACAAGCCACCGTCGACCCGGATGTGCTCACCGGTGACGAACGCCGAGGCCGACGAAGCCAGCCACAACGCCGGCCCGACGAAGTCCGCCGGATACCCGGGCCGCCCGAGGGGTGCGTCGACTTCGAGCCGCGCGGTCATCTCGTCGGGCCAGGCGTCGGCGATGTCGGTCATCACGGCGCCCGGAAGGATCGTGTTGCACCGCACCTTCGGGCCGAACGCTTCGGCGACCGCGACCGTGAGCGCGTTCAACCCGGCCTTGGCGCAGGCGTAGACGATCTCCTGCTTGCCCGGTCGCAACGACCCGATCGTGCTCACGTTGATGATCGAACCGCCGTCCGCCTCGGCCATGCGACGGCCGAACTCGAGCGCGAGCCGAAACGGTCCTTTCAGGTTCACGCCGTGGACCTTGTCGTAGTACTCCTCGGTGATGTCGGCCAGCGACCCGTACCGCGGGGACATGCCGGCGTTGTTGACGAACACGTCGCATCGCCCGAAGGTCTCATACGTGGCCGCCACCAGCGCGTCGCAATCGCCCCAGCTCGCCACGTGACACCTCACCGCCAGCGCCTGGCGTCCTGTGCTCGCCTCGACCTCTGCCGCCGCGACCTGGCACCTGTCGAGCTTCCGGCTGGCGATGACGACCCGCGCCCCGGCCTCGGCGAAGCCCTGGACCATCGCCCGACCGATGCCCCGGCTGCCGCCGGTCACGACGGCGACCTTGCCCGACAGATCTGTCGACGGAATCACAGGTCTCTCCTTTCTCCCCGAAAGGTGATAATCGTCTGACTGTATCTGCGGACGTACGTCGCAGAGACGTAGCCGAGCCGAAGGGAGCCACCGAATGTTGCCGACCGATGCCGCGAGCACCCGCCGCGTCACGCTGGCGCAGGTGGAGACGGCGTGCCGGTCGCTGCCCGATCCTGTCTGGCACCGGATCATGAGCGACCACCCCGCGCCGCGTCGGGCCGCCACCCTGGTGCCCGTGCTCGACGTGGATGGTGAGGCGGCCGTCGTCGTCACCCAACGGGCGGGCACGATGGACCATGGCGGTGACTGGGTCTTCCCGGGCGGCGGGGTGGCCGACGACGACCGGTCGCACCTCGATGCTGCGCGCCGCGAGGCGGCCGAGGAGCTCGGTCTGGAACCAACCCAGTTGACGGTGATCGGACAGCTCGCCACGCGAGGTCCGATCGTCAGCGGGTTCGTCATCGAGACCTACGTCGGCGTGATCGAGGCCGACTCCGTTCTCGCCCCAGATCGTCGTGAGGTCGCTGACGTCGCTGTGGTGCTGCTCGGCGATCTCCTCGCCGACGGTGCGCATCACCGGGGTCCGGCCCGGGTCGCTCGCTACATCGATGCGGCACTGCTCGAGCGCTTCTCCGATCGACCCGATCTCAGCAACCTGCGTCACTACCGCATTCGCGACGACGAGTACCTCTGGGGCCTCCAGGCCGACATCCTCCACGAACTGCTTGCGCACCTGACCGACGGTAGGCACGACTTCTGAGTCGGCCGGAAGCGCACCATTCGACACCGGAATCGGCGGTACGGGTTCGCAGTATCCTCCGACCACCGACCACCGACCACCGACCACCGACCACCGACCACCGACCACCGACCACCGACCCCGTCGACGAGATGAGCCCCGAGTGCCGCCCACACCGAGCGACGAAAGCTACGACGAGTTCTCGATGTTCCACGAGAACGCCGAGGAATTCGGCATCAGCTACGACCGTCCGCCGCTCGTGCGCCGGCAGCAGGTCGAGGTCGCGCCCGGTCGGTACCTCAGCGCGCTGGTGTGGGGAGACGGGCCCCCAGAGTTCGTCCTCCTCCACGGCGGCGCCCAGAACGCGCACACCTGGGACACGGTGGCCCTGGCGCTCGGTCGACCGCTCGTCGCCATCGACCTCGCCGGCCACGGCCATTCGGACCCGGTCGAGGGTGGTTCGGCGCTCGACCTCGAGGCGCGAGCGACCGAGGTGGCGACGGTCGTGCGGCAGCTTGCGCCTCACGCCAAGGCGATCGCCGGGATGTCGCTCGGCGGGCTGACCACGCTCGCGCTCTACGCCCACGCTCCCGAACTGGTCCGCCGGATCGTGCTCGTCGACATCACCCCGGGCGTCACCGGCGAGAAGTCGAAGGCGATCACCGCCTTCGTGGGCGGCCCGACCGGTTTCGACAGCTTCGATGACATCCTGGCCCGCACGATCGAGCACAACCCGACGCGAACCGTCAGCTCGCTGCGACGAGGGGTGCTGCACAACGCGCTCCAGCTGGCCGACGGGACCTGGGTCTGGCGGCACGCACGCGGGCGGGGCCTCGAACGCAACGAGTCGTCGACCTTCTCCGAGTTCGCTCGCTTGTGGGAGGTCGTGTCGACCGTGAGCGTGCCGCTGATGCTGGCGCGCGGCATGCGCGAGCAGTCCGTGGTCGACGACGCCGACGAGGCCGAGACCGTCCGTCGCTGTCCCGCTGCGACGGTGGAGCACTTCGGCGAAGCCGGTCACAGCATCCAGGGCGACATGCCCGTCGCGTTCGCCCGGGCGCTGGCCGACTTCGCCGACGAGGGGGACAACGATGAGCCATGAGACCGCAGACCTTTCGGAGCCGTTCGACGACCTGCTGTACGAGAAGGACGGTCACATAGCGCTCGTCACACTGAACCGCCCGGGCATGGGCAACGCCCTCACCGCCCAGATGCAGGCGCGCATGCGGGCGGTGTGGGAAGACGTCAAGGCCGACGATCACATCCGTTGCACGATCGTCACCGCCGCCGGCGAAAAGCACTTCTCGACCGGAGCCGACCTGAACAACGTCGCCGCCGCCGGCAAGGTCAGCGCCGGCATGGGACGCATCACCCACGAGGTGCACTGGTCGCCCCGGCAGAACGACGTGTGGAAGCCGACCATCGCCGCGGTCAACGGCCTGGTGAACGGCGCCGGCCACCACCTGGTGGTCGACGCCGACATCGTGGTTGCGTCGACCAACGCCGCGTTCATGGACACCCACGTCAACGTCGGGATGGTCGGCGCCATCGAGAACATCGGCCTCGCCAAGCGCCTACCGATCGGCTCCGCCCTGCGCATGACGCTGCAGGGACGGGCCTACCGGATGACGGCCGAACGGGCGTACCAGCTCGGCTACGTCGACGAGCTCGTCGCCCCCGACCAGCTGCTCCCTACCGCCCGCAAGATCGCCGACGACATCGCCGCGAACTCGCCTCATGCCGTATCACTGTCGCAGCAGGCGGTGTGGGCGTCGGTCGAGATGCCCTACAGCCAGGCCGTCGAGTACGGATGGGCACTTCTGCGCATGCACTGGCAGCACCCCGACTTCAAGGAGGGCCCGCGCGCGTTCGCCGAGAAGCGCCCAGCCGAGTGGACCGTGTGACAAGCCAACAACGGGCGCGGGTGGCGCCGTCGCGCTTGGACGCGCCGGGCCGCGCATCGTCGAACCGACGAAGCTCTACCGACCGGTAGCGAGCAACAGGGGGCACGACAGCATGAACCGTTCGGTGTGTGATGGGCTCGTCGTCATCGAGATGGGGGCCGGGAGCATCGCGGCATCGCTCGCGGGGATGATCTTCGCCGACAACGGCGCACGTGTGCTGAAGATCGAGCCACCCGACGGCGACCGGCTGCGCCGACAGCACCCGTCGGGGTTCCTCGTGTGGAACCGCGGGAAGGAGAGCGTCGTCGCCGATCTCCGCACCGACGAGGGTCGGGTCCTGGTGCGCGACCTCGTCGCACGGGCTGACGTCGTCCTCGAGGGGTTCGGCGCAGGTGTCGCCGACGCCTGGGGCATCGGCTACGACGCGATGCGCGAAGCGAACCCGGGTCTCGTGTACTGCTCGGTGAAGGGCTTCGGATCTACCGGGCCGTACGCCAAGTTGCCGGCATACGAGGCGATCGTGTCGGCCAAGGCCGGCGTGTTCAACATGGGCGCGTTCGGCTTCCGCGACGGCCCGATCTTCTACAGCGCCCCGCTCGCCAGCGTCGGGGCGGGTCACATGGCATGCGCCGGGGTGCTCGCCGCGCTTGTCGCGCGTGTCCGCACCGGTCGGGGCCAGCGGGTCGAGGCCACCATGCTCCAGGGCCTGAACCCACAGGACTACTTCGGCACGATGATGTATCAGCACGCGGTCGCCTCGGCGAAGCGCGGCCAAGTGGCCAGCACCGACCCGATGAAGGTGATCGCCGCCAGCCGGTACAGCTTCTTCGTACCGACCGAGGACGGCCGATGGGTGATCTTCACCCAGATGCTGCCGCACCAGGCGCAGGCCCTGAGCCGGGCGTGCGGGCTCGAGGCGACCTTCGACGAACCCCGCTTCGCCAAGCAGCCGCAGTTCGCCTCGCCCGAGGACGCCCAGGCCTGGGAGGACCTCGTGTGGGAGGCGATGTCGAAGCAGCCCTACTCGTACTGGGAGAAGCTGTTCCTCGCCGACAACGACATCGCGTTCGAGCTCGCCCGCTTCAGCGAGGAGGGACTCGACCACGAGCAGATCCGCCACAACGGCGAGGCCATCACCGTGCAGCATCCGACGCTCGGCGCGATCGACCAGGTCGGCCCGGTCGCCAACTTCCGTGGCACACCGAGCCGCATCGAGCGGTCGGCACCCGAGCTCGGCGTCCACGGTGACGAGCCCGCGGTTGCGACGGCGCCCGTGGCCGGGTCCGGGTCCGGGTCCGGGGGCAAGGTGCCCCTCCATCCCTTGGGTGACATCACGATCGTCGAACTCGGCTACTTCTACGCCATGCCCTACGGCCTCACGATGGCGGCCGGGCTCGGCGCCCGCGTGATCAAGATCGAGGGCCGCACCGGCGACCCGATGCGCGTGTCGTTCGGCGCCGCCGAGATCGGTGGGGCCAAGACGATGGAGGGAAAGGAGAGCCTCGCCATCGACCTCTCCACCGAAGATGGTCGGGCCGTCGTGCGCAAGCTCGCCTCCGAGGCCGATCTGTTCGTCAACGGGTTCCGACCCGGGGCCCTCGAGCGCATGGGCCTCGGCTACGACGACATCAAGGCGACGAACCCACGCGTCGTGTACATCCACGCCGGCGGATACGGCTACGACGGGCCGCGCGCTAAGCGTCCGATGTACGCGCAGGTCGCCCAGGCCGTGGCCGGCAGCGTCGGTCGGTTCGCCGGCCGGTGGCTCGACCCCGAGCTCACCAAGAGCTTCAGCTGGTTCGAGGCTCAGGTGGTGTCGCTCCCTCGGGTGCGCGGCCCGGTCGACGGCGACGCCAACGCTGCCCTCGCCGTGCTCACGTCGACGATGCTCGCCGTCTACGACCAGGCCGTCACCGGTGAAGGCCAGTTCGTGTCGACGACGATGATCGGCGGGAACGCCATCGCCTACGCGGACGACTTCATCCGCTACGAGGGCAAGCCGACCCTACCGATCCCAGACGAGGAGAGCTTCGGGCTCAACGCGCGCTACCGCCTGTACCGCGCCGCGAGCGGCTGGGTGTTCCTCGCCGCCACCACCTCCGGCGAATGGCGCGCGTGCGCCGAGGGCGTCGGCCGCGTCGACCTCCTCGACGATCGCTTCGCCGGCGATGACGATGCGCTCGCCGCCGAGCTCACGGCGGTGTTCGCCGGGCGGGACGCGCAGGCGTGGGAAGACCTCCTCGTGCCACTCGGTGTGCCGTGCGTCAGGGCGACCGAAGCGAGCCGGGCCGAGGTCACCTCGACCGACCCGGTGCTGTTCGAGACCGGACTCGTCGTCGAGGTCGAGCACCCTCTCTTCGGCCCGATCCGGCGGTCGGCGCCCGTGGTGACGTTCTCCGACGCACCGGGCCGGGCGGCGCCGGGTTCCCTCCTCGGCCAGCACACCGAGGCGATCCTCGCCGGCCTCGGCTACTCCGACGCCGACATCACGGCGCTGAAGGAGAAGCAGGTCGTGTTCGGCCGGACCGAGCTGACGACCTGACTCGATCGGGGAGGCGGTCGGCGCGCGTGCCGGCGAGCAGCTGAATCAGCGTGTTCCTCCGTCGCCGTTCGCGATCCTGATCCTGATCCTGATCCTCAGGGCTGCGGGTCCTTGGGCAGGCCGAGCACACGCTCGGCGAGGATGTTGCGCATTATCTCGTCGGTACCTGCGGCGATCCGCATCCCGGGCAGTCCGAGAACGAACGTCGACCAGCTGTAGGTGCCCCACGCGCCGGTGTCGGCGATCAGCAACGGCCCGAGCACGGTCGATGCGGCGCCCGAGATGACACGAGCCACCTCGGTGTTGCTCAGCTTGAAGATCGAGGCCTCCGGGCCGGGCTCGCGTCCCGCCCGTCGGCTGGCGTCGGTGCGCAGTCCGTTGAGCTCAACCGTCTTCACGCCGATGTACGCGCGCGCGAGGGCCTGCCGCACGATCGGGTCGTCTCCGACACCCAGATGCCGCGCCAGCTCGACCAACATGGCCAAGGCCTTCTCGATGCCGAAGACACCGGGCGTGGCGCCGAGGGCCCGTTCCCCCATCAACGTGGTGATGGCCACCCGCCAACCGGCGTCGACATCGCCGAGCCGGTGCGTGTCGGGAACGCGGACGTCGTTGAAGAAGACCTCGTTGAACGGTGCACCGCCGGTCATGGTGCGCAGCGGCCGTACCTCGACACCCGGTGCCTTCATGTCGACCACGAACGCCGTGAGGCCCTGGTGCTTCGGCGCGCCCGGATCCGTCCGGCAGAGCAGCTCGCCGATGTCGGCGTACTGGGCACCCGACGTCCACACCTTCTGGCCGTTTATCACCCACTCGTCGCCGTCGCGTACCGCGCCGGTCGTCACGCTCGCCAGGTCGGAGCCGGCGCCTGGCTCGCTGAAGAGCTGACAGCCGATGATCTCGCCGCGGAACATGCGCCTGAGGTACGCGTCCCGCACGAGTGGCGTGCCGTGGGTGAGGATGGTCGGAGCGACCATCCCGAGGCTGATGACGAACGGGCCGTGGGCACCGACCTGGTACCGCCCGCGGAGCTCGCGGTACCGGCGCTCGAACTCGACCGGGAGCGCACGCCCCCCGTATGCCGTCGGCCCGGTGATCCACCCGAAGCCGTTGTCGTACTCCTCGGCGCGCCACGCCCTGGCCGAACCGAGGAGCTTTCGTTCCTCGAGCTCGGTCATCTCCTCGCGGTTGCCGATCGAGTCGGAGCCTTCGCCCCACACGATCGTCGACACCGCAAGGAACTCGGCGTGCGAGTCCAGGAAGGCGACGACCTCCTTCTCGAAGGCCTCCGGGTCGATCGTTCCCGTCGTCAACACGGCGCTGGCCTCCTTCTGACGTCAGGCCCCGGCCCAGCTCGGCCGGGGAGGAGCGCGGGTACCGCTCGATTCCTACCAGCGGTTGAACGACCGAAACCGGGTCGTCCAACCGCGCGTGCCGGGTCCCAGGCAACAGGACCCGACAGTTGGACAAGCCGACTAGCCGAACGCCGCGAGATGCCGTTGAATTGTCGCATGACCGACGCAGACGGCACGAAGATCTGGGCGAACTCCGGCGACTCGCACTTCCTGGAGCCGGCCGACCTCTGGCACCAGATCCTGCCGAAGAAGGTCGCGGACCGCATGCCGCAGATCGAGGTGATCAGCGACCACGAAGAGCGGGTCACCGTCGACGGCAAGAGCTTCACCCGGCCGCTCCCGAAGATCCAGACGGCCAAGGGCGAGACCGGCGAGACGATCGCCGAGCTCTCCTCCCGGCCACCCGGCGCACGCGACCTGACGAAGCGCCTCGTCGACCTCGATGCCGAAGGGGTCTGGGCGGAGGTCATGTACCAGTCGATCGGTCTGTGGTGCTCCCTCATCGAAGACCCCGATCTGATCCGCCAGGCAGCCCGGGCCGAGAACGAGTGGATGGTGTCCGAGATCGTTTCGCTCGCACCCGACCGCCTCGTCCCCGCCGCCCTGATGCCGCTCATCGACGTCGCTGACGCAGTGGCCGAATGCCAGCACGCCGCCGAGATCGGATTGAAGATCATCAGCCTGCCCACCGGAAGCCCTCCGGGCACGAAGGACTACAACGACAACTCCTGGGAGCCACTGTGGACGGCCGCCGAGGAGGCCGGCATGGTCGTCGGCTTCCACATCGGCACCGACGGAGGCGACCAGGCCGCGGCGTTCCGCGGCCCTGGAGGCGCCGTGATGAACTACGTCAACACGACCTTCGGTGGACAGTTCGCCGCCATGAAGATGGTGACGAGCGGCGCGCTCGAACGCCATCCGAACCTCAAGGTCCTGATCTCCGAGGGTGGCGCCACCTGGGTGCCCTTCATCGGCGACCGCATGAACGAGGGCTACCGCCAGCACGGCATGTTCGTCCGCCCGAAGCTGGCCAGGCTCCCGAAGCAGTACCTGTACGAGCAGGTGTACACCAGCTTCCAGCACGACGAGTCGGCCCCTGCCGCCTGCTGGGCCATGGGCTACCAGAACGTGATGTGGGGCAGCGACTACCCGCATCTCGAGGGCACCTACGGGCACACGCAAAAGACGCTCCACGAGCTCGTCGACGACCTCGCCCCCGACGTCCGGCACCGCATCACCGTCGGCGCCTTCCGGGAGCTCTTCCCCCACACGTCGCCGCCCCCCGCCTGACGTGGGGCTGCCGCGTCTCGACGGCAAGGTCGCCGTCGTCACCGGCGCTGGACGCGGCCTCGGCCGCTCGCACGCCCTGCTGCTCGCGGAGCTCGGCGCAGGCGTTCTGGTCAACGACCTCGGGACCTCGCTCGATGGCTCCGGTCGCGACGGCGCACCCGCGGCCGAGGTCGTCGCCACGATCCGCGCCGCCGGAGGTCGGGCCGAGGCCGACGGAACCGACATCGCCTCGCTCGCCGGCGGCCGAGCGGTCGTCGAGCGCGCTGTCGGCGCCTTCGGCCGGGTCGACATCGTCGTGAACAACGCCGGCTTTGCCGCGGGCGGCGGTACCGTCATCGCTCCCGACGAGATGGGACTCGATGCCCTCCTGTCCGTGCACCTGAAGGCGGCGATCGGCACGATGTCGGCGGCCTTCGCCCACTTCGCCGCGCAGGGTGGCGGCCGCATCGTGAACACGGTGTCGGAGGCTTCGCTCGATCCGCGCTACGTCGCGTCGCTCGGCTACGCAGCGGCGAAGGCGGCCCTCTGGGGGGCGACGCTCGCCGCCGCAGTCGAGGGGAGGGCGCACGGGACCACGGTGAACGCCGTCTCGCCCGGCGCCCGGACCCGGATGAACGCCGATCTTCTCGACCGTGGCTTTCGCGACGGGGCTTCCGCCCAGCTCGACCTCGACCCCAGGTACGTGTCGAGGGTGGTCGCCTACCTCGTGTCCGACGACGCCGCCGACATCACCGGCC
>JAYUAM010000393.1:0-1792 GCA_043741295.1 Acidimicrobiia bacterium | reverse complement strand
CGCCGCCGCACCGAGCGCGTCGTCGGCCTCCCACTCGACCATCGGCCAGCAGGTGACGCCCATCGCCACGAGGGCGTCCTCCATGATCGGGATCTGGCCGAGCAGCTCGGGCGGCATGCCGGCGCTGGTCTTGTATCCCGGCCACAGCTCGTTGCGGAAGCTCTCGATCACGTGGTCGGAGGCGACGCCCACGTGCGTCGCGCCGTCGCCGAGGAGCGCGAGCGTCGAGGAGAGCACGCCAATGGTGGCCGCGTAGGCGGCCGGACCGGTATCGGAGCCCTTGCGCGCGGCCACCGCGCCGAAGTGTTGGCGGAACAGCTCGTAGGTGCCGTCGATCAGGTGAACCTTCATGCGTGCTCCGTGACGTCGTCGTCCCCGAGGGCGGGTATGTCGAATCTCAGCAGATTCTCGGTTCACCCGGCGCCGTTCGCGCAGTCCGGGTCCCCGGGCGGTCTACAACGGTGGGGTGAACCTCTTCGCCGCCTCGATCCCGCTTCATCCCCTGCTCGTCCACATGCCGGTCGTGCTCGTGCCGTTGCTCTTCGTCGGCGCCGTGGCGATGGCGATCTGGCGCCCGTGGTTCGACCGCTTCGGCGTGCTCGTCGGCGGCCTCGCCGTGATCGCCGGAGTGGGAACCGGGCTGGCGTCGCAGAGCGGCGAGGAGCTCCAGACCCAGGTGGCGGACACCGCCGCCGTGCGCAACCACGTGGAGCTGGGCGACCAGGCCAAGCTGATCATCCTTGCCTTCCTCGTCGCCCTCCTGGGATGGATCGCACTCAACTGGTGGCTCGAGCACCGAGCGGCCGGCCGTCGGGTACCGGTGGGTCGCTCGCGGGCCGGCGCGGTGCTCAAGGGTCTCGCCGTGGCGAGCATCGTGCTCGGTGCCTTCGCTACCGGGTGGGTCATCCGCGCCGGCCATGCGGGCGCGCAGGCCACGTGGGAGGGTCGGGTGACCCAGACCGGCGGCTGACCAGCGGCGACCCCGCCGAGCTCGCGGCGGCCTACTCCTGGACGAGCTCGATCAGCGTGCCGAAGCTGCCCTTCGGATGAATGAAGGCCACGGTCGTGCCGCGGCTGCCAGGCCGGGGGGCCCGGTCGATCGGCGTCGCCCCGGCGGCGATCATCGCCGCCAGCGCCGCACCGCAATCGGCGACCCGGTAGCCGACGTGATGGAGGCCTTCGCCGCGCTTCTCGATCGCCTTCGCCACCGGTGAGTCGGGCCGCGTCGGCGTGAGCAGCTGCACGTAGCTCTCGGCCACCTTTAGCAGCGCTTCCTCGACGCCGTCGTGCTCGACGACCTCCCGGTGTTCGACCTCGGCACCGAAGGCGCGGCGGTAGTAGTCGATGGCCGCCTCGAGGTCCTTCACGGCGATGGCCACGTGGTCGATCTCGGTGAGCAGCATCAACCCATCGTGACCGACGCGCCGGCCGGGGGCCAGATGGGTGGCTCCCCCACGAGTTGGGCAACAGCTCTGGCGGCTGGACGGACACGCGGCTGCGTCCGCGGCGCTACGGTCGCCGGCCATGGCCGTGCCCGCCGTCGAGCCCACCGTCGAGCCCACCGTCGTGTTGCGCAAGGGCCGCGAACGCTCGTTGCTACGGCGCCACCCGTGGGTGTTCGGCGGTGCGGTGCAGCACACGACCGGCGAGCCGGAGCCCGGCGACACGGTGCTGGTCGTAGCGGCCGACGGTCGGGCGCTGGCGCGGGCGGCGTACAGCCCGTTGTCGCAGATCGTGGCGCGGGCGTGGACGTTCGACGCCGATGAAGCGGTCGACGCCGCGTTCGTTGCCG
>JAYUAM010000392.1:0-1792 GCA_043741295.1 Acidimicrobiia bacterium | reverse complement strand
TCCGCTTCCGGGCCCGGGTTGGGGCAGTTCTCATGGGTCTCTCCTCGAGGTCACTCACCGCCCGGAGGTGCGATTCCCCCCGGATCGTCGTCATTATGGGTTGCGTTTCTGTTGGTTTTCAAGCGACTTCACCAGGATTTACCACATAGATTCACCCTTGCCTCGTTGGATCTCCTGTGTTTATGGTGCACAGCGTGAGTATCCCGCCCCCGATCAGGCTCGGCCCGTCGACGCTCGGCGCCATCGCGGCGCGGGGCATCGCCGTGCCGCGATACGACCGCAGCCGGCTGCGGCCCGGGATCGTGCACCTCGGCGTCGGCGGGTTCCACCGGGCCCACCTGGCGCTGTACACCCACGAGCTGGCCGAGGCCGGCAGCGAGTGGGGCATCGGTGGACTCGGCCTGCTTCCGCACGACGCCACGATGGCCAGCGTGCTCGCCGACCAGGGCCACCTGTACACGCTCGTCGAGAAGGGCAACGACGAGCCGGTCGTGAAGGTGATCGGCTCGATCGTCGACTACACGTTCGCGCCGCACGACGATGCTGCGGTCGCCGCCGTCGTCGCCGCGCCCACGACGAAGGTCATCTCGATGACGATCACCGAGGCCGGCTACGTCGAGCCGACGCCAGCCCAGACGGCGAGCGGCGAGCGCACGACGCTCGACCGTCTCGTCGCCGCGCTCGACGTCCGCCGCCGCGCCGGTGGCGGTCCGGTGACGATCCTCAGCTGCGACAACCTGCCCGGCAACGGCACCGTGGCGCGACGGGCGACGTTGGCGGCGGCCGGCCGCGTCGGCGACGACCTGCGCGCCTGGATCGAGCACGACTGCACGTTCCCGAACTCGATGGTCGACCGCATCACGCCCGTCACCGCCGACGCCGACCGCGCGTGGCTGCGCGACGTGGCCGGCATCGACGACGGCTGGCCCGTGGTCGGCGAGCCGTTCCGCCAGTGGGTGATCGAGGACGCCTTCGCCGACGGTCGCCCCGCGTGGGAAGACGTCGGCGCGCTCTTCACCGACCGCGTGCATGACTGGGAGCTGTACAAGCTGCGCCTGCTGAACGCCGGCCACTCGTGCATGGCCTACCTCTCGGCCCTGGCCGGCATCACGTTCGTGGACGAAGCGATGGGCGTGCCCCAGGTGCGGGCGTTCCTCGACGACCTGCTCTACCACGAGGCCGTCCCCACGCTCACCGAGATCCCCGGTCACCGGCGCGAGGACTACGTCGCTTCCGTGCTCGGGCGCTTCGCCAACACCGGCGTGCGCGACCAGATCGCCCGGCTGTGCATCGACGGCAGCGCCAAGTTCCCCACGTTCCTGCTGCCGACCATCGTCCGCCAGCTCGAGCTCAGTGGGCCGATCCGGCGGGCCACCACCGCGCTCGCCGGTTGGGCGCGGTACCTCGGCGTCGTCTCGCCGGCCGACCAGTCGTTCGATGCGAGCATCGATGCCGCCCGGCAGTACGGGGCGAAGGCGATGAACGACCCGACGTCGTTCCTCGAATACGCCGAGGTCTTCCCGGCCGAGCTGCGCGAATCGGCGCGGTTCCGAGCGGCGTTCGAACGCGCTTACCGGCGCGTCGTGGATGAAGGCCCGCTCGCGGCCATGGCCACCGACGAGGACTAGCCTCCCGCCGGGCAGGCCATGGGATGACGTCGCAGATCAACGGGGGCGCCAAGCTCCAACACGACCGCCAACGCGAGATCTATGTCCTCGCCCTGAAGCACGGCTCGGTCGACGTCTCGGAGCTGGCGCGCCAGTTCGCGGTGACCACCGAGACGATCCGCCGC
>JAYUAM010000391.1:0-10316 GCA_043741295.1 Acidimicrobiia bacterium | reverse complement strand
GCACGGGCACTCCCGTGAAAGGCCGGTGCGTCGACGCCTCCGCCAGTGGCGACTTCGGCTTCCGGCGCGCCCTGCCGACCGGCACGTACGAGATCGTGGCGCCGATCGGCGATGTCGCCTCACCGACAGGGTTGCCGACCGTTCCCGCGGTGAGCCTCGACCACGAGCGCCGCACGCGCACGTTGCAGGCCCAGGCGGGTCAGCTCACGACCTTCGACCTCAGCGTGCGGCGCTACGGGGCCGTCGCCGGTGTCATCCAGACGCCCGACGCGTCGGGGGCGGGCTACACGTTCGTCGACGGCGCGTCCGTGACGGTCACCGCGACCGGGCTCGCCAACGGCGCGGTCGATCGGCACCGGATCACGATCGGCTCGGCGACCGACGCATTGGGCATCGGCCACTACCGCGTCGACCGGCTGCTGACCACCGGCGCCCAGGGCGGCTACGACATCACGTTCTCCCGCAGCGGCTTCGGTGACGTCACGCTGCACATCCCGAACGGCGTCCCGTTCAACACCGAACTGCTGAAGAACGTCATCATGCTCAGCCCGCCGGTGTCCATCGACGGCTCCGTCGGCTGGTTCGCCGGCCCGGCCGACAGCACCCCGACGGCGATCGACGGTGCCAGCGTGCAGGTCGCCGGCATCAGCGACTACATCGTGCTCGACAGCGCGCCGTACCACGAGTCGGTGCGTGGCTCGTTCACGACATCGACGGGTACCGACGGCACGTTCACCTCGCCCGGCACCGCCCCACGGTTCGTCGCCGGCGAGCCGTCGGTCACCGTGAGCAAGCCCGGCTTCGTGACCCGTACCGTGAACGTCAGCCTGCTCTCGCCGACGAACGGCCGCGTCGTCGCCGACGTCGTGCTCGAACCGGTGGCCCGCACGTTGAACGGCACGGTCAGCCTGACGCCGGCGATCGCAAGCTCGGAGGCGGCCGAGGGCGTCACCGCTGCCGCACTCCTACAGAACCTGACCGTGACCGTCCGACGCACGGACGGCGCCCTCGTGACGACCGCGCCCGTGCAGAGCAACGGCGTGTTCGCAGTGGCCAACGTGCGACCGGGCGCCTACGACGTGACGATCAGCGGTCCGGGCGTGTCCACGACGACCGCCCGGGCCACCGTGCACGTGACGACAGCCGACGACGAAGAGGAGCTTCCCGCGGTCGCGGTGAAGCGTCGGGGCGTCGTCATCGCAAGGGTCGTCGACACGAGCGGGACCGGTGTCGGCGGTGTCACCGTCGAAGTCGTCGACGGGACGCGAACCGTCCGCACGGCGATCACCTGCATCGACCCCTCGCAGCCGGGCGGCGTGCAGGGCTGCCCGGCCGGCACGGCCCGGATCGGCGACCTTGACCTGCTGCCGTACACGATCCGCACCTCGAAGCTCGGCTGGAAGAACGCGTCCTCCACGGTCGACCTCCGGACCGTGCCGGTTTCCGCAGTGGGCGTCCAGATGCTCCAGTTCGGCACGATCACCGGCCGCCTGCTCGGCGGGATCACGTCCACCGATCCGAACGCCGCGCCGATCGTGAACGCGCTCGTGACCGCCAAGCTCCTGCAGGTCGCCGACACCGCCGACAGCGCCGACGTCGGCCGGGAGGTCACCGCCCGCACGGATGCCTCCGGCACCTTCACCGTCACCGGACCGATGGATGCCGGCACGTGGTCGGTGCACGCCGCGCAGCCTGGCTACGTCGAGCAGGACCTCGACAGCTCCGTCGTGGTGACGGACGGCCGAGCGACGGCGATCGGCACGTACACCCTCGTGGCCCAGCCCGCCGACATCCGGGGCAAGGTCACCGACGAAACCAACGGTCCGCTCGCCAACGCAACGATCACGCTCCAGGAGACCGGCGCGTCGGCGACCACCGGGGCCGACGGCCTGTACAGCTTCCTGCAGATCCCGGCCCGCACGTACACGATCGAGGTGACGGCCGAGGGCCGCCGCACGATCACCAAGGTCATCAACCTGCGACCGGGTGACAAGCAGCAGGTCGACGTCGCATTCTCGGCCAAGGTCGGCCAGCTCGGCGGCAAGATCGACGGACAGGACGACCCGTCGGCGCCGAAGGTCGCCGTGACCGCCACGATCACCCTCAAGCAGGGCAGCACAACGGTGGACTCGTTCACCACCTCGTCCGATGGCACGGTCACGCGAAATGACGTTCCCGCCGGCTCGTACACGGCGACGATCTCGGCGACCGGGTACGACCCCGTCACCCAGACGGTGAACATCGTCGCCAACCAGCCGGCGTTCCTGTTCGTGACGTTGCCGGCGTCCGTGAGCAGTGTCACGGTCACGATCAGGTCGAGCAAGACGAGCGTGTCGTCGAGCGTCTTCGGCGGTCTCGTGGTGCACGCCACGAAGGGCTCCAGTGCGGTCGATGCCGTGGTGGGTGCGGCGGGAACGGCGACGTTCAGCACGCTGACACCCGGCACCTGGACGTTCCGCACCCAAGGGGCCACCACGCTCGGCGATCCGCACGCCGACGGTACGGCGCAGACGGCCACCGTCGTCAAGTCGGCATCTGCGGTCGCCCCGTCGGTGACCTTCACCCTCAACCGCTACGAGGGCATCACCGCAACCGTGAGCGCGACCGATGGCACCGATCCTCCGGTCGCGCTCACCGGTGCGACGGTGCGCGCCACCTTGGGTTCGACGACGGTGACGTTGACCGAGACGGCCACGCCGGGCATCTACTCGGTGCGCGCCGTGCTGCTCGCCGGCGCATACGCGGTCTCGGCGACGAAGGTCGGCTTCGGGCCCGCGACGGCGACCGCGACGGTCACCGTCGACGACGTCACCGACGTCACCGCGAGCGCCACGACCATGCACCCACTGACGGTCACGGTCGCCTCGGCGAACGGCGACAACCTCGTCGGCGTAACCGTGACGGCATCACCCGGTGCGACCGGCGCCATCGTCACTGCGACATCCGGCCCCGACGGCACCGCGCTGCTCAGCCTTCCCGCCGGCACCTACACGCTCACCACGACGAACGCCGGCAACGCCTCGTACACCTCGTCACCCGGCGTCGTCGCTCCGCACGGCGATACGACGGCCTCGGCGACCGTGGCGGCGGGCTCGACGCCGGCAACGACGACCATCACGCTCTCGAACGCCTCGAACGCCACGGCGGGAATCGTGCACTCGCAGTTCCAGAGCGGCAACGACATGGTCCTCGCCGGTGCCGCCGTGAAGGCGACAGGCCTCGTCGGCAAGAACACCAAGACGTTCAGCACCGTCACGATCGCCGACGGCAGCTGGAGCCTGGCGCTGCCGGCAAACGTCACGTGGACGCTCACGACGACCGCCGTCGGCCACCAGGACCAGTCGACAGTCATCTCCACCGCGACGCCGAACAGCAGCATCTCGATCGTCCTCGCCCGCAACGCCATCTCGATGAGCGGGACCGTTACGTTGCAGGGCGGCTCGGGTGTCTCGGGTGTCACCGTCGAGCTCCGCTCGAACACGAGCGACACCCTCATCAAGAGCACGACCACCACGGTCGCCCTGCCGGCCGGCGGCTACAGCTTCAGTGGGCTCGACCCGTTCGTCACCTACCGCGTGACGTTCAACTCCCTCGCCAGCTCCGCTCCCCGCCAACCGGTGACCAGGACCGTGACGGCGAGCGCAGCAGGTAGTTCGATCCGGCTCGACTTCGTGCTCGCCGCCAACGCCGGCACGCTGCGCCTCGACGTGCTCGCGAAGTACCAGAACCAGTCCGGGTCGACGGCGCCGCTGCCGGCATCGATGACGCTCACGGTCACGAGCCTCGCCACGACGCCGTCGATCGATCCGCTGACGATCACGCAGTCGGTGTCACCGTTCACTGTCGTCCATCTGCCGGTCGGCTCGTACAAGCTCAGCCTCGACGCACCCGGCTACGGGACCTCCACCGGCACGCCGGGACCCTTCGAGATCGCGACCACCTCGATCTCGAGCAACACCACGAAGGTCGAGAGCCTGACGGTGTCGCCGCTGCCGCGCGACGTGACGATCACGGTCGTCCACGCCGATGCGACGGCGGCGGCCGAGGTGACCTCGGTGACGCTCACCGGCGGCGGGGCGACCAGCACCCTCTCGGCGACGCCGGCCGGCGGGGTCGCCACGTTCACCGATGTGCCGGTCACCGGCACCGGTGGCAACAGCTACACGCTCGGCGTCGCCGGTACGGGCCTCTGGACGGGCGGAACGCAGACCGGGTTCGACGTGCCGGCCGATTCCGGAGCGACGCCGAGCGCGCTCGCGTACACGCTCACGTTGTCGGACATCACGGTGACCGTGAAGGGTCGCGACGACTCGTCGACGACGTTCGCGAACGCAACAGCGCTGACCGCGACCGGTCTCAACCTGCAGGCGAGCGCCACTGCGCCGTCCGCCACGACCGCGAACGTGCTGACCGGAACCGGTGGCGTGTACGCGCTGCGCGGCCTGCTGCCGACCGGGGCGTGGAGCTTCGCCGTCGATGCGAGCGGCTACCAGGCGGCGACGGCGACCACGACCACGACTGCCGGCAGCAGCACGGCGGTGGGCGTCCTGCTCACTCGCGATCCCGTGCCGGTGACGGTGCGCGGCGGGTCGACGGCGCTCGCCGGCGTGACCGTGATCGCGACAAAGGGGACGGCCACCGAGCAGGGGGCCACGGACAGCAGCGGCGTCGCCAGACTCGTGCTCGCCGCCGGCAACTGGACCTTGACGACGTCTGGCGCAACCGGCCTCGAACCGCCGTACGCCGATCTCACCGCGTCGACGGCGGTCACCCTGACCGGCGTCGCCGCGGCGCCCGCCGCTCCCGGAAGCCAGACGCTGTCGCTCGACCGCTACGAGCGCCTCACGGTCGACGTCGTCGCCAAGTCCGGAACCGGCGCCACGGCGGGCACGACTCCCGCCGACACCGCCGTCACCGCCACCGAGCCGGGGGGCACGGTGCACACGCTCGCCAAGTCGGGCACCCACTGGGTGTTGGCGGGCGCGCTCACGAACTCGGCCGCCGGTCAGCTGTGGACCGTCACCGTCACCGCAACCGGCTACGACACCAGGACGGCCACAGTGTCGATCAAGGCCGACACGGACACGACGGCGTCGGTGACCATCTACCAGACCGGCAAGGACGTGAGCTTCACGGTCCGCTACGCCGACGGGTCGACCGACTTCACGGGCGTGACCGTGGTGGCGACATCCGGGGCCGAGACCGTCACCGTGGCGGCGGCCGGGTCGGTGACGTTGGCGCTCGCCCCGGGCACGTGGTCGGTGACCACCGATGGTGCGGGCACCGGCTACACCGACGCAACGCCGATCTCCGTCGTGGTTCCGAACGGCGCCGGACTCGTCACACCGGCCCTGCGCGTCCTGACGATCGGGGGTGGCACGCCGGCCACGACCGTCGCGCCAACCGCGACGACCACGGTCCCGCCGACCACCGTCCCGCCGACCACCGTGCCGCCGACCACCGTCGCACCGACCACGGTGCCGCCGACCACCCTGCCGCCGACCACCCTGCCGGCCACCACGGTGCCACCGACGACCATCCCACCGACCACCCTTCCACCGACCACCGTCGCACCGACCACGACCGTCCCCTAGGAGTCGACGTGCCCGCCACACAGACCGACCGTCCCGTTGCCGATTTCCCGGTCGCCTCCGATCGCCCCGTCGTCTCCCGTCGCGCGCCAGCGGTGCTTGTCGCGCTCGCGGCGGTCGTGCTCGTGGCCTGCAGCGGGGGTGGCGGCAGCGCCGGCATCCGCAACGCCAAGGACGTGGTGGTGAAGCCGGGCGAGTGGTCGGTGTTCGACCTCCACGTCGGCGACTGCCTCGCCCCGCCGGAAGACCTGAAGCCCGGCGAGATCAGCAAGATCCACGTCGTGCCGTGCACCGATCCGCATCGTCAGGAGGTGTTCGCCAGCGTCGCCGACAAGGCCGACGCCTTCCCCGGTACCGGCGCCCTCGACCAGTTCGCCAGCACCGGATGCGTGCAGGAGCTGCAGACGAAGCTCGCGGTAGCGCCATCGGACGGCTACTTCGTCAGCTACCTGCTGCCTTCGTTCGACTCGTGGAACAAGAACGACGACAAGAAGGTGACGTGCGTGCTCGTGTTCCCGACCGAGGGCCAGGTGTCGGGTTCGACCGTCGGCCGGCTGCTCTCCGAGGCAGGAAAGGTAGGTAAGTGAGATGGGCCAGCTCGTCGTCACCGGTGCTCCCCTCCAATGCACGTTCGGGGTCGCTCCGTCGACGCTGAACGTCATCCCCGTCAACCGGGTCACCGCGCAGGGTCCCCCGGCGGCGACGACCATGGACAACAAGCCGCTGGTCAACATCTCCCCGTTCGGCATGTGCACGTCGCTCTCGAACCCGCAGGTCGCCGCAGCGACGGCGGCGGCGATGGGGGCGCTCACGCCGATGCCGTGCATGCCGGTGATCCCCGCACCGTGGATCCCCGGTTCGCCGACGGTCACGATCGGCAACATGCCGGCGCTCAACAACTCGTCGAAGTGCCTCTGCGCGTGGGGCGGTCAGATCTCGATCCTGGTGCCGGGGCAGTTCACGGTGCAGGTGCCCTGAGCCGCTGTGCTGGGCGTCCGGCTCACGGCCGGGAGCGTTCCTCGAAGGTTCGGCGTCTGAGCGTCACGATGTCGGGTACTAGATCGATGTCGGGTTGCGTCCCGACATCGACCCCGCTGGAGGGACAACATGATCGGTTTCATTCTCTTCCTCGTCGTCATCGGTCTGATCGCCGGCTTTGCCGCGCGGGCCATCGTGCCCGGTACCGATTCGATGGGTATCCCCGGCACGATCCTGCTCGGCATCGTCGGCTCGTTCGTCGGCGGCTTCATCGGTTGGGCCTTGTTCGGCAAGGACTTCTCCGAGGGCGCCCTGCAGATGTCCGGCGTGCTCGGCTCGATCGTCGGCGCTGTCATCGCCCTGCTGGTGTACCGCGCCGCCAACGGCCGCCGCATGATCCACCACTGACGGTCACCCCACCGGCCCATCCCACCGGTTCCCCAACCGGCCCACCCCGTGGCCGGGGTCGCCTCTCCCGCTGGCGGCCCCGGCCACCTCCCTTCCCCGCCCCTACCTCGTACGCAAAGGAATGTCACGCCCATGGCCACCAAGCACAAGCGTCAATCCGCTCCGAGCACGAACGGCAACCGCAACGGGTCGTCGTTCACCGTGCCCGGCCTCTCGAACGCCGACGGCAAGGCCGTCGCCAGCCTCCTGCAGGAACGGCTCGTTGCGCTGATCGACGTCGCCCTCACGCTGAAGCACATCCACTGGAACGTCGTCGGCCCGCACTTCATCGGGGTGCACCAGATGCTCGATCCCCAGGTGGCCGGCGTTCAGGCGATGGTCGACGTCACCGCCGAGCGCATCGCGACGCTCGGCCAGTCGCCCAACGGGCTGCCCGGCAACCTGGTTCGCCAGCGGACCTGGGACGACTACGACCTGGGTCGGGCAACGGTGCCGGGCCACCTCGGCGCCCTGGACATCGTGTACGCCGGCGTGATCAAGGATCACCGCGCCGCCATCGAGGCCCTCGAAGATCTCGATCTCGTCACCCAGGACATCGTGGTCGGCCAGACCGCGGAGCTCGAGCAGTACCACTGGTTCGTGCGTGCCCACCTCGAAGGATCGCAAGGCACGCTGAGCACGAGCGGTGCACGAACCGAGCGGGCGGCCGCCACAAAAGCCACCGCCGGCGCCCGGCGCGCCTGACGCCTCTCCTCGTTTCACAAGACCGGCGCCGGCCCTAGCGCCGTCGAGCCCGGACACCGAGCCCACCCCTGCTCCCGTGTCCGGGCTCGTGCGCGTCACGGGCTCGTGCGCGTCACGGGCTCCACAGGGCGTCGACGAAGACCGAGAGACTGGCTCGACGCTGCTTTCACTTCGATGCGCACGATCTCGCCGGATGGCCGACGTCAACCGCTCCGACACGGCCGGGCTCCGGACCCTTCGCGATCGCCTGGGTCCGAAGTTCGTGACCGGGCTCCTTCTCCATTGCGGCGACCGGGTCCAGTGGCTCGAAGACCGCATCGTGGCCCTCCCGATCGCCGCGCTGTGGACCGCCGGTGCGAGCACGAGCTGAGCGACGGTGATCGGGCCGACCCTCCTCGGCCGGGATGCTTCCGGAGGCGGTGCGCGCCCTGGCTGGCTCGTAGGATCGGCGGGGTGACGACGGCGAGCGCCCTGCCTTCGACGGAGCCGTTCGAGGCGCGCGACTACTCGCTCACGGGGCCATCGACGCAGCGGGCGATCGACGCGGGCCTGGCAGGGGCCGACTGGTACCGACCGACCATCGACCCCGCCCGGCTACAGGTGTTGATGGCGCGCACCAACGCGCGGGCGGCGCGCGATGTCGCGCTGTGGCTGGCGCTCCTGGCCAGCTCCGGGTTCGTGGCGTTCCGCAGTCTTGGCCACTGGTGGGCGGTGCCCGCGTTCGTCGTGTACGGCGCGCTCTACGGGGGTGCTGCCGACCCCCGCTGGCACGAGTGCGGGCACGGCAGCGCCTTCCGCACTCGCGCGGCGAACGACATCGTGTACACGTTCGCGTCGTTCCTGCTGCTGCGTGAAGCGACGTTGTGGCGCTGGTCGCACGTGCGTCACCACTCGGACACGATCGTCGTAGGTCGCGATCCGGAGATCGCGTTCCAACGTCCGTTCCGGCTGCGCGCGTTCGTCCCCAATGTGCTCAACCTCACGAACGGTGCGTCGATGCTGCGGCGCATGGTCCGCCACGCGTTCGGCACCGTCGACGACCCCGCACGCGACTTCGTGCCGCAGGCCGAGTGGCGGCGCGTCGTGTGGGAAGCACGGGCCTACGTCGCCGTGCTCTTCGCAGTGGCCGTCTGGTCGATCGGCAGCCGATCGATCGTGCCGCTGCTCTTCGTCGGCCTGCCGTCGTTCTACGGCGTCTGGCTGCTGCTGTTCTTCGGCCTCACGCAGCACGCCGGGCTGCGCGAGGACGTGCTCGATCACCGACTGAACACGCGCACGGTGTACATGAACCCGGTGTTCCGGTTCCTGTACCTGAACATGAACTACCACGTCGAGCATCACCTGTTCCCGTCCGTGCCGTACCACGCGCTACCGGCACTGCACGCCGAGATCAAGGATCAGCTCGCACCCGCGCACCCCTCGACGTTGGCGGCCTACCGCGAGATCGTCCGCGCCCTTCGCCACCAACGACGCAACGCTGGATGGGAACTGCCGGTGCCAGCCATCGCGCTTCGTCCGACCCTCGTCGGGTCCGGTCGCCGCGATGCCGGCCAGATCGATGCCGGCCCGGTCGATCTCGGTCCGGTCGACGGCATGGCTCCCAGCGGCGTGCGACGCGTCGACGCCGGCGCGGGCACGTTTGCGCTGTGCCGGACGGCCGACGGTGAGCACGTGCTCCTCGACGGGTTGTGCACCCACGGTCGCGCCCACCTGGCCGACGGGGTGATCGTGGGCGACGCCATCGAGTGTCCGAAGCACAACGGCCGATTCGACCTGCGCACGGGCGAGCCGGTCCGTCGCCCTGTCACGGTGGCGGTGCGCCGCTACGACGTCCGTGTTCGTGACGGGCGCCTCCAGGCCGACGTGTCCTGACCCGGCCACGGCCACCCGCATCGTCGGCAGCATCATGAGCGCGACGGGCCGCCGCATCGGGCCGTGATCAGCCGGTACGTGTCGACGGACCGCCTGGCGGCTCCGAGCCGTGTTCGGCGGCGGCGGGCCACTCGATGCGCACATGATCACTGACTTCGGGGTGGCGCCTGATCCAGTCGGCGGCGAACGGACACATCGGGGCGACCGCCAGATCGTCCCGCTCCGCGTCCTCTACGGCGGCCCACACCAATCGGCCACCGACGCCGTGCCCTTCGATCTCGGGCGGTACGACCGTGCGGATGATCACCAGGCGTCCGTGCGTGCGCCGATAGACGAGCAGGGCGAGGTGCCCATCGACCTCGAGCTCGAAGCGGCCCCCGGTGACGTTGTCGACCACCATCGGCTCGTCGGTCATGAGCCAAGTTCCCCGGTCATCGGACACCGGCTACTGGCGGTAGTGCTCGACGACGTCGGCGGCGCGCACCTCGGCGCCGTCCGGGTCGAGACCGGCGCCGCGCCGGGCGCGACGTTGGCGGAGCAGATCCCAGCACTGGTCGAGCTGCACCTCGAGCGCCCGGACGCGGGCGTGGTCCTCGTCGGTCGTCGTCGGATGGGCGGCGGTGGCGCGGGCGAGCGCGTGCTCCTCCTCGACCAGATCGTGGATCCGACGTGCGATGTCCTCGTCCATGGTGAACTCTCCTGGCTGTGCGACCGCCAAGCCCG
>JAYUAM010000390.1:0-1794 GCA_043741295.1 Acidimicrobiia bacterium | reverse complement strand
CGGGGCAGCTGACCGATGTTGTCGAGCAGCCGCCGCGCGTCGTGGCCGAACCAGTGGGCGACGGCCTCGCATGCTCGACTGTTCGCGGCGAGATCGGGGAGCACGCCGAGCCGGCCCCGCAGGCGCGCCACCTCGGTAGTGAACGGGGCCGATGGGGACGGCGAGGTCCTAGGGGCACGGGGCCGTCCGGCGTTCATGGCTTCCTCCTGGCACGAACGGTAGGAGCGGACCGCGCCCCTGCGTAGCGATGGTCGGCAGGATTCACCTGTCGGTCACTGGCGGTTCACCCACGGGCAGCTATCGCCGGGCGACGGCGGGGTCGAGGCAGGCGGGGAAGGCCGCCTGGCGCGGGGCGGTGTCGATGGGCTCGGTCTGGCGTACGACCGCGGCCGCCGCTACCGCGCCGACGACGCACAGGGCTGCGGCGATCCGCAGTGCCTTCGCGTACCCGTCGTTGAGACCGGCGGCGAGTGATCCGCCCGTGTCGATGCCGGCCAGCGCGGGAAGTGTCGCCACGGCGAGCAGCCCGGCCAGGCGGGACACGGCGTTGTTCACGCCGGAGCCGACACCGGCCATCGAGTCGGGCAGGCTGCCGATGACCGCCGCGGTCAGCGGCGCGACGGTGAGCGACATGCCGAGGCCGAACACGATCACGGCCGGCAGCACATCCGTGACGTAGCGGCCGCCCGGCCCGACCCGCCCGAACAGAAGCACGCCGGCCGCGGCGAGCAGCGCACCGACGGTCATCGGCCAGCGTGCGCCGATCTTCTGGCTCAACCGTCCCGCCGACGACGACAAGCCGAGCATCAGCAACGTGAACGGCACAGTGGACGCGCCCGCTTCGAGCGCCGAGTAGCCGAGGCTCACCTGCAGGCGCAGCGCCACGAGGAAGAACGCCACGCTCAGCCCGGCGTACACGGCGAACGTGGTGAGGTTCGTGCCGGCGAACTGGCGCGAGCGGAACAGGCCGAGCGGCAACATCGGATGCGCGCTCGACCGCTCGACCACCAGGAAGGCCACGAGCGCGACGACGCCGACGGCGCCCGACGCGACGCTCGCGGTGCCTCGATGTTCGATCGCCGCGTACGACACGCCGGCGAGGGCGACGGTGATCAGTGCGGCACCGGTGATGTCGATCGGTTGCTGGTCGGCCGAGCGCGTCTCGGGCACGTGACGCAGCGCGATCGCCACGGCGGCGGCGGCGAGCGGCACGTTGAGCAGAAAGATGAGTCGCCAGCTGACGGCGTCGATCAGCCATCCGCCGAGGAACGGCCCGATCGAGCTGGCCACGCCGGCCAGGCCCGACCATGCGCCGATCGCTCGCGATCGGTCTTCGGGGTGGAATGAGGCGGCGATGATCGCCAGGCTGCCGGGCACGAGCAGGGCACCGCCCACGCCCTGCAGCGCACGGGCGGCGATGAGGAAGCCGATCGACGGGGCGATGCCACACAGCACCGACGCCGCGGTGAAGGCCACGAGGCCGGCGACAAACATCCGTCGCCGACCGAAGCGGTCGCCCAAGCTTCCGCCGAGCAGGAGCAGCGCCGACAGGGTGACGAGGTAGGCGTTCACCGTCCACTGCAGCGACGTGAGCGGCGCGTGCAGGCCGGTGCTGATCGCCGGAAGGGCAACGTTGACGACCGTGCCGTCGAGGAAGGCGATGCCCGATCCGAGCACCGCCGCGGTGAGCACCCACCGGCCGGTGGGCGTGCCGTAGCGGACGTGCTGATCCGTCATCTCGTGCCCCCTCGGGTCACGCTACCCACGACGGGCGCCGACCAGGTGGGCCGCGGC